>NZ_CP159837.1:2185000-2485000 GCF_040564635.1 Planktothricoides raciborskii GIHE-MW2 | reverse complement strand
AACCTCTCCCGGCTTCCCACCGCCCCAGGGACAAGAAACCGGGTTTCTTAAGTTAACCTTTGCCACCCCACAGGCCCCTACATAGAAACCCGGTTTCTAACCTCTCCCGGCTTCCCACCGCCCCAGGGACAAGAAACCCGGTTTCTAACCTCTCCCGGCTTCCCACCGCCCCAGGGACAAGAAACCGGGTTTCTAACCGCTTCAGGTGTTGGGGCCATTTGACTTCGGCAAAGAAGAAACCGGGTTTCTATGAGAGTTGTTGGTGGGTGGCAAGGGTTAACGCAAGAAACCCGGTTTCTGGGCCGAAAAAAGAAACCGGGTTTCTGGGGGGACAAGAAACCGGGTTTCGGCGATAATTTATCTATCCTAACCGAGATTTTCGTCAATTACCCGGTTTCTCAATTTTCAAGAGGCGATGATATGCAGTTGAGGTTTGAATGGCATGAAGAAAAAGCCGAAAATAACCTCAAAAAACACGGAATTAGTTTTGAGGAAGCAAAAACCGTTTTCAATGACCCATTATCGATAACGATCGCTGATTCCCAGCACTCGGATAATGAAGATCGCTATATTGATATTGGTCGGTCCAGTCAAGGTCAGTTACTTGTTGTAGTTTACACAGAACGTCAAGCAAACATTCGGATTATTAGTTGTCGGAAAGCCACCAAAACAGAGAGGAAAATCTATGAACAATCATAATTTTGACCAGCCAGATATCACTGATGATGAAATGCTTCCAGAATATGATTTTACCGGGGGCATACGCGGCAAGCATTACCAAGCCTATCGGCAAGGACATACTGTGACCATTCATCAAACCGATGGCAAGGATATTGTTCAATATTTTACTCTGGAAGATGGAGCAATTATGCTTGATCCAGATGTGCGGGAATATTTTCCTGATGCTGAAACGGTGAATAGGGCTTTACGCACTTTGATTAGTTTGTTTCCGAAAAATTGTCAGGCAATTTGAATTCAGCAGGAAAGAAACCCGGTTTCTGGACTCCTGGACAAGAAACCGGGTTTCTCTAAGAAATCTCGGCCTCCCCACCGGCCCTTACATAGAAACCCGGTTTCTAACCTCTCCAGGTTTCTAGCCCCAGGGACAAGAAACCGGGTTTCTATGATGTTTGTTGGTGGGTGGCAAGGGTTGACGCAAGAAACCCGGTTTCAGGGGTCCTTGGACTTCGGCCGACAAGAAACCGGGTTTCTATGAGCGTTGTTGGTGGGTGGCAAGGGTTGACGCAAGAAACCCGGTTTCTGGGCCGCTTCAAGAAACCCGGTTTCTGGGGCTCTAGCTGCCGAGTTCTTGAGACCTTTGGGCGGCTTTGCGGACGGCTTCAATTAAGGCGGAACGAAATCCGGCGCTTTCTAGTTGGGCAATTCCGGCAATGGTGGTTCCCCCTGGACTGGTGACTCGATCTTTGAGTTCTGCTGGGTGCATTTCCGTTTCTTTGAGTAGTTGCGCGGTGCCTAATACGGTGTTTAGGGCTAGTTTGGCGGCGATCGCCCTTGGTAAACCAGCCGCAACACCGCCATCAGTTAAGGCTTCAATGGCGATCGCGACATAACCAGGGCCAGAACCGGAAAGCCCCGTCACTGCATCCATCATGGATTCGGGGACTTCCACCACATCCCCCACTGCTTGCAATATCTGCTGACCTTGTTGCAAGTGCGACGGTGTAACCAGTTTCCCAGGGGCGATCGCGGTAATACCTGCCCCCACCGTTGCCGGAGTATTGGGCATTGCCCGAATCACAGGCTGTTGGGGAAATGCCGCCTCCAATTTCCGCAGAGGCACCCCGGCGAGAATAGACAACACCAACTGGTCTTTAGCATCACCGGCAGATAACTGGGCAACTACTGCATCAAATACTTGGGGCTTAATTGCCAATAAGAGCACCCGATCTGCCAAGGCGACAGCCTGATTATCAGATGTCACCTGAACCTGATATTTTTCACTTAAATATTCTCTTCGCTGAGGTAGGGGATCGCTAACGATCACCTCTTGAGGCGCATAGACGCTTTGGGCGATTAACCGGGATAAAAGCGCCTCTCCCATTACCCCACCGCCAATCATGCCTAATTTTATGGACAATTTTCTCTAATCCTTTCTGCTAATTATGGATAATTTTAAAACAGTAGGGTGGGCAAAATCTTGCCCACCCTACGAATAGATTTACTAGCAGAAAGCGAGAAACTTACTGAGAAGCCATCCGCATTTGGTCATCATTCCAGTTTCCGGTCGGCGCTATTGGCTGACGCGAAGAGCGGATATGATGTTGCAGGACATCATGGACAACACCAGACTGAGTGCTGACTTGAACACAACTCGGTGTAAACAAAAAGATGCTTTCACCAATTCTTTCTTGGTGGCCATCCAGGGCATAAGTTCCACCGGCAATAAAATCGACGGCTCTTTGGGCTTGGTCGGGATCCATCATGGTCAGGTTCAACACCACAGATTTGCGTTCCCGCAAACCTTGGATGGCTTGAGGCATTTCTTCAAACGAGCGAGGTTCCATTACCACAACTTCGCTGATCCCATTAGCGGCACCGGGCATTCCAATCACATTATTCATCCCCTTTAAATTTGTATTCATTCCTGTATCTGCTCCACCCATACCAATATTTGAAGAACTCATGCCAACAGCACTAACTGTTCTGTCTCGAAGTCTACTACGGGTCTGGCTATTATCGGCTGGGGCGGCTGGGGCAGGCGGTTGTTCTGGGTACAAATTTTGATAGCCTTGTCCCTCCGCATCTCCATCATAGTATTCATCATATTCGTCGCCTGGGGTGCCGGTGACGAAATCTCGTAACTTAGAAAAAAGGTTGTTCACTGTTCACGCTCCCTCATTACATAATGATTCACTCAAGGCCAGAGCTTTCCTGATTAAAACGCCGATTTGATCTTACAAGTCGATGACTTACTCGTAACTCTGTCCCCTGTTCTTTGCTTGCTCGCGATCGCGGTGTCGCAATTCTTCTTATCCTAACTGGTGGTTGACTGCACCTTTTTATCTGCTTTAATCACTTACCCGTAAAGGCTCCCAAACCTGCCGGGATTTCACTACTGTCTTTAGATTAACAGTATATTTATTAGACACGAGTGCAAAATACCGAGGTCGATCCCCCCAACCCCCCTTAAAAACGCCACTCGGCTTTGCACGAATGAAAGCAAGAAGTCTATTATGCCTAGATCACCAGCAAGCACCCGTTTTTTGAGTATTGGCAAAGTCCTAGGCTGTAACAATAGGGTACAGGATGCTTTTAATATATTATAAGTGTCTCGGCGGTTTTGACATTTCTGGATCAATTATCTTAAGTTTTTTATTTTTTTGCTACAGATTGGCAGTTAGCGATCGGGTTGGTTGGTGGTTGGTGGTTGGTGGTTGGTGGTTGTTGGTTGGTGGTTGGTGGTTGGTGGGTAGGGATTCTTTGGTTGTTCGGACAACAAATAACTAACAACAAATAGCAAATAAGAAATAACAAATAACAATCTACCTAAATAAAATTTGTCCCAAGCGGACGATAGTGGCACCTGCTTGGACGGCTAAGGGGTAGTCCCCGGACATTCCCATTGATAAATCTTCCATAGAAATATGCGACCAATTTTGTTGCGCGATCGCTTCACTCAACTGACGGGCTTGGTGAAAAAAATCTAGGTTTTCGATTTCATTTAAGCCCAAAGGAGCAATCACCATTAAGCCTCTAATCTTTAAATTAGTGCAATCATTTAAAGCGGGTAATTCTTGCATCAGTTGCTCAATTTCCCAGCCAAATTTATTCGGATCTGGTAATATTTTTACCTGTAAAAGTATTTGCGGCTGCCTAGATAATTCCCCCGCTAGTCGGTTTAATTTTTGGGCTAAAGCTAAACTGTCAACGGAGTGAATCCAGTCAAAAAGTTCTAAGGCTTTTTTGGCTTTATTGGTTTGCAGATGACCGATTAAATGCCAGGTAATGTCCGATAAATCTGGTAATTGAGCTTTTTTTTCCTCCATATCTTGAATTTTATTTTCCCCAAAATCTCTAATTCCGGCGGCATAAGCGGCTCTAATTTCCTCAACGGAGACATATTTACTGACGGCAACCAGGCGCACGTTGGCCGGTAGGTTTTGGCGAATGTTGGTAATTTTTTCTCTGATGGCTTGATTCATCATTATCAATAATTTAAATAGGGTAAAATGGGTTAAATATGGTTATTGACTAATGTTGACTAGAAATTTTAATAAATTGAGGACTAATCTTATGGCGATCGTCAATAATTAATAGACCAGAGTAGCTCGACAGGATTTTTACAGGAATATGAGAGTTATGAAATAGCGATCGCGCTCAGATAGCGCTCAGACCGCGCTCAAAATATTACCTGTTTAGCGAAAATCCTGAAGGTTGCCTGAAGTTTTAATTAAAAATTACGCTGATGAACTTTCATTAGCTCTTGATATTCACTCATTTGTCGATTTCGCCGCAACATTCGCAATCGGTTTTCTACATTAATTCGCGCCTCATTCCGGGTAATGGGTTGAAATTGCAAACCATCGGGGTGGTTAGAGACTAAAAAATAGAGACGTTGGGCATAGAGAGTTGTGAATAATTCCTGATTATCCGCAATCAGACAAATTCGATAAAGCAGGCCAAAGTTAGGATGATTGATATAAGTTTCAGTGCTCATTCAAGGTTTGATCCAGCAATTGGTCTAAATTTTACAGAACTTACGCAAAGAGTCTCTAATTGGGGCAACCACCGCCACGGGAGAGCACCTACCAACTGTTCTTGCGGATATATCCGCGCTGCGTAAGTCCTATTTTAGGTGAAATGACAAAGAAATCTTATCAGGTATTTGGATCGCTGATTCTCGCAATTTGTAAAGCTGCTAATTGAGCTTGGGCTTTATGCAGGGACTCATGCCACTCTTTTTCTGGATCGCTGTCGGCGACAATTCCCGCACCCACTTGCCCAAATACGCGGGAGGATGCGGAGGCTGAGGCTTTGGTAGAAGTGGAGAGGGGGCTGTTGGCATCAGGATAGGTTTCCCCGTGAGTACATAATAATGTTCTAATTAAGATGTTTAGGTCGAGATTTCCCCGCCAATCAAGATAACCACAAGATCCATAGAATAAACTGCGCCGTACAGGTTCGAGTTCTTCGATGATTTCCATGCAACGAACTTTAGGACAGCCGGTGATGGTGCCCCCAGGAAACATGGCGCGGATCAGGTCGATGCCATTGCAGTCGGGACGCAAAGTGCCGATCGCATTACTGACTAAGTGCATTACATGAGAATATCGCTCGATGGTCAAGAGTTCATCCACTTGCACGGAACCCCATTGACAAACTCGACCCAGGTCGTTCCGTTCCAGATCCACCAGCATGATATGTTCAGCCCGTTCTTTGGTGTTGGTCAAGAGTTCTTGGGCAAGTTGGCGATCCTTTTCTGGGGTGACTCCGCGCGATCGCGTCCCGGCAATCGGTCGAGTTTCCGCTTTTCTCCCTTGCAATTTTACTAATCTTTCGGGAGAACAACTGATCATTTCGCCCCAGGGGGTTTGCCAGTAACTCGCAAAGGGAGAAGGATTAATGTTTTGTAAGGCTTGATAAATCTGCCAACTGTTGCGGCTAATTTCCGCTTCAAAGCGTAAGGACAAATTTGCCTGAAAAATATCTCCCGCTTGAATATATTTTTTTGCTTGACGCACCATCTGTTCATATTCCCCTTGGTTTACCTGAAAATGGGGATCGATGGCAGGTAAATCGGTGACTAAGCCCTGATTTTGGGAGAAATTTGGCGCTAACTTTTCTGCCTTAATAGCCTTAATAGTTTCTAATCGCTGTTCCATACTATCAAGATCCCTGGGTTCACTAGCGGCTAACCAAAGGATTTGCTCCAGGTGGTCTAAGATGGCAAATTCTGCGGGTTCATACCAATAAGCCACGGGAAAAGGTAGGGGATCTGTGTTAATTTGGGGCAGTTTTTCCACTTCCCAAGCGAAGTCATATCCTAGCCAACCTAACCAACCGCCGGTAAAAGGTAAGGAAGGGTCTGGCAATAATCCGGGCAACACCGCAGACTTGTGCGAAAATTTGCCTTGTTTGCGGGCTTCAATTTGCTGCCAAAGTTGCTGCAAAAAGGGAAATATTTCTCCTAATGGCGGTGTCCAAATTTGTGGCTGATTTTGTACGATCCGAGGGGTTCCAGCGCAGATGGAATATCGGGCTAATGCCTGACTTTCCAAGGGTTTGGTTGCCGGACTTTCTAATAAGGTGGCGATGTTGCCGTTGGTGCGAAATAAGGCGGCAAAAACTTGGGATCCGGTACGTTTTTGCAAAGGGAGCGATCGCCAATACCACGGCTGACTTGGCTGTATTTGTGGCTGTATTTGTTGCTGGATTTGTTGTTTTTTTTGGTGTATTTGTTGATTCATGCTTGCCATCCCCAGGTTAATCTTAATCCCCACAATATAAACAAACCGGCGATCGCTAACCAATCAACTCTTTTGAGGCGCAATTGATGCCACTGCACCCGATGCTCATTGGGACTGGTAAAGCCGCGTACTTGCATACTATTAGCAATTTGAGAGGCTCGCAAAAGCAGGTTTTCTAATAACCGTTCTACCACCGTTAACCAAACTTTCACGGAACGACGCCAACCGAGTTTTTTCCAGTTAATTGCCCTAGTGCTAACGGCTCTAATTAAGTTTTGCACTTCTTCTAAGACTAAGGGAATAAATCGCAAAGATAAAGTTAAGGTAAGGGTGATTTCTGTGACTGGCAAATTGAAGCGTTGCAACGGACTCATTAAATCTTCGAGTCCGGCGGTAATTTCTTCTGGGGCGGTGGTGAGTAAATAAAGATTGGTGCTGTAAATTAGGGTAAATAATAATGTGCTGACTCGAAGACCTAAGTCTAAAGAACGGCGGGTAATTTTCACAGGCCCTTGATCAAAAATGACATAACGATAATCCGTGGGCTGGGGTAAGTTAATATCCGATGATAATTCCGGTTTTTTTGCGGGGTCTTTGGTCGCATCTTTTTGCTGCTTTGCTTCAGAATTGCTAAACCAACCGAAGGGATCGTACCACGGTTGACGAGTGGCAGTGGTTTGCGGATTCTGCGGTGTGGTGACGAAGGTAATTTCCGAGGCAGGAAGACGCCTTTGGTGTTCAATGGCTAATCCATCTGGGGCGATCGCTGTGATGCACAATACCATAACACTAAAGATTAGTAACCAGCCCATTTGTTGTCGCCAAACCCGCATGGGAATCATGGCGGTAAAGGTTAAAATAATTAGTAAACCAACTAAGGCAATTCGCCAAGGAATATTTCCTAACAACGGGGCTAAAAGAAAACTCAGCAACCAGATTAATTTTACCCGTGCATCTAAGGAATGTAGCCAGGTAATTGGTTGTTCTAAATAAAGTCCCAGAGGCAGCGATCGCAATAAATCCATTTTCTAAATGTTATTAGTTGTTGGTTGTTGGTTGTTGGTTGTTGGTTGGTGGTTGGCATTAATTGATAATTGATAATTATCAATTATCAATTATCAATTATCAATATTACACTCGCACCGCCCGATTTGCTCCAGACCTTTCTCCATCACGGGCTTTTTTGCCCCGCCAAACAAACCGAACGGGTGTCCCTTCAAAGCCTAACTGATCGCGAAATTGTCGTTCTAAATAACTGCGATAGTTATCTTTAAACCGTTTTGGATCGTTGACAAATAGGGCGATCGTGGGTGGTTGGCTTCTGATTTGAGTTCCATAGTAAATCTTCCCTTGACGCCCTTGCCGCGAGGTCGGTGGAGTATGCCAACGCACGGATTCTTCGAGCACTTCATTAATCACCGAAGTAGAGACGCGACGGCGATGTTGACTCACCACTTGATCCACTAAATCCAGAATATTCGGCACTCGCTTGCCGGTCAATGCACTGGTAAAAATCGTCGGTGCCCAATTGACAAAATAGAGACGATCTTTAATGTCTCGTTCATAGTCATAAATGGTCGAAGAATCTTTTTCAATTAAATCCCATTTATTCACCACGATCGCACAAGCGCGACCTTCATCTTCAATCCGTCCGGCGAGTTTTTGGTCTTGTTCCGTGACTCCATCCACCGCATCAATCACCAGCAACACCACATCAGATCGGCGAATGGCTTTAAATGCCCGATTAATACTAAAAAATTCCACTCCGTAATCGATATTTTTCTTTTTGCGAATTCCCGCTGTATCAATCAGGCGATAAACCTGATCGTCCCGTTGCACCACCATATCAATAGTATCGCGAGTAGTGCCGGAAATTGGGCTAACAATTGCCCGTTGTTGACCGACTAAGCTATTTAATAAACTGGATTTACCGACATTCGGACGCCCCACAATGGCAATTTTAATTTCTTCGATTTCGGGAATTGCATCGACCGGGGGAAAATAGGTAATCAATTTGTCTAAAAGTTCACCAGTTCCATTGCCGTGAATACTGGAAAGAGGAAAAGGTTCGCCCAGTCCTAAATTCCAAAATTCGGCGGCTTGAGTCAGACCCATTGTTTCTGATTCACATTTATTCACTGCCAACAATATGGGCACTTTTTGTTGTCGTAACCATTGGGCGATTTCTTCATCCCCAGAGGTCAAACCCGCTTGACCATCGACCACAAAAATGGCGGCAACTGATTCCGTGAGGGCAGTCAAGGCTTGTTCTCTAATTAACGGCAAGAATTCCGTGTCGTCGGCAAAGACTAAACCCCCGGTATCGACGACTTGAAAATCCCGATCGCCCCAAAAGGCTTGTTTGTAGGTGCGATCGCGGGTGACTCCCGGTTCATCATGGACGATCGCATCTCGCGTACTCGCCAAACGATTCACCAGGGTGGACTTACCGACATTCGGTCGGCCAATAATAGCTACTATAGGCAGAGGCATTCTTTAATAGTTCCTGCTAAACGAATAAAAAATAGCAATTATATGATTATACTATTTTTTATCACAATTTTGCCAAATTATCAGGTTTATTTAATCTTTTTTGATTGATTGGTTCATCGAGTGACCATTGAGGGTGCGGTTTTACCCTGCCCCCCTGCCACTCTTTCTTCAAAATTGCGCGATTCCCGCCTATTGACAAGTTAAAAACTGATTCACGGCAGCAAATACTTTGGGTTTTTCCTCCCCTACTAGCTGGTTAAAATATGGCTTATTTTGCAGCAAAATTACCCTGGCTGTATCTAACTGGGTATTCTTAAAAACTAATTCCCTTTTCGCATTCAGAGTAATATTTTCCGCCACGGGAACCGAGGGTAAAGACTGGTAAGTAAAAATTGTATCGCCTCCTTGTTCTTGGACGATCAATGTTGCATTTTGTCCCAGGCTTTTTTCCGGGTCTTTTGTGGCATCATAAGTGCAAATTCGCCCTAGGTTACTTGTTGGGGCGCTGGTACATCCCGCTAGGGCTGCTAAGAGAGAGGCGATCGCTAAATTTAGACTTAGTTTTAGACTCGGTTTAAGTTTAATCATTTTTGTCTGATTTGTCTGATAAATTGGCTTGACGAAAGAAACCGGGTTGGTTCTATAAATATTGGTTTGGTATCATACAGCGGTTTCGCCCCTACTGAACCAGGGTAGGGCGAAGCATGACCGGATTCACATTAATATTTTCAGCGTCAAACTTCTGCGGTCATGCTTCGCCCCTACAAATTCTTTGTGGTTGACTCGCGGATAAAAGTGCTGTAAATTGTCGCAGAAACCCGGTTTCTGAATTAGGGAAGATGATTTAACTTTTGCTGGCTGATTTTTGCTGGGCAATTTGTGCTTTGGCTTTTGCCCAAAGTTGATCTAATTCTTCTAAAGAATAATCAGACAATGGGCGATCGCTAAATGCCTCCACTTTCGATAACCGCTGAATAAACTTTTCATTGGTAATTTGTAAAGCTTCTTCCGGTTCCAAATCATACCAACGTGCCAAATTAATCAACACAAAGAGAATATCTCCCAGTTCAGCTTTTTGCTCTTCTTTGGTTTCATGTTCTACGGCGTGTTTAAACTCATTTAATTCCTCATGTAATTTCGCCCAAACTCCTTCGGCATCATCCCATTCAAAGCCCGCCGCTGCCGCTTTTTTAGAAATTTTCATTCCCGCCACTAATGGGGGAAATGTCCGGGCATAACGGCTGAGTTTATCACTGAGTAATTGGCTTTCTGAGTTGGTTTCGCCCTTTTCTGAAGCCTTAATTTGTTCCCAATTTTGGTGAACTTCTTCGATGCTGTTCACTTTCAGATCCCCGAATACATGAGGATGGCGGCGAATTAATTTTTCACTGATTCCTTGGGCGATTTCGGCGATGCTAAATTGACCAGATTCTTTGGCAATTTGCGCTTGTAAAACAACTTGTAACAGCAAGTCTCCTAATTCTTCGGCGATCGCCTTTGGATCGCCCTGCCGAATGGCATCGACCACCTCATAAGCTTCTTCGATGATATAGGGAATCAGGCTTTCTGGGGTTTGTGCCAAGTCCCAGGGGCAACCGCCATCAGGCGATCGCAATTTAGCCACCACGGAAATCAATTGTTCCATAGCCGCAAGTTCAGGAGTCAGATTAGCTGGAGATGTTTCGTAGGTGGACATAATATAAGTGATGTAAGTGCAAAATATAAGTGCAGATTAGCCCGGACTTTCTTACCATCTTAGAATTTTTATTTGTGTTTTACTTGCCCTTTATTTGCGTTTCGGTGTGGGGGCTTTTCTGCCACTGCTGCCCCGACCCTTGGACTGACCACCCTTCGGTTGGCTGGATTTGCTAGACGGACGCGGGGGTTTTCTGGACTTGCGGGACTGCCGTTTCGCCAGTTGGGAGGTGACAGACTTGGGCAACACCGCCATCCAACCGCGAGATTTTATTTGTTTATAAGTGGAACCCCCCCAGTCACTTAAGGAGTGACTCATTGCCCCCAACTCGAAACCAATCAATAGGGCAATTAAGTCTGGGTAATGACTCAGAAGCGATCGCGCCCCCCATTGAATCATCATCTCCACGGTCCAGGGCATACCCCGGACTAGATCCATCACCAACAAAATAGCGATCGCCACCATGCCGATCCAAGTCATCAGATAAACAACTCGTAACACCGTGCCAATCACCGGACCGTGAGACAGAAATGAGCGATGGTGCAAACTCTTTTGGTAAGGCAGCCAAATCCAACGCAACCACCCCCAACGGAGAAACTGCTGGGAATAGATATCCAGATCCGGGCCAAACATCAGCCCACTGAATAAAAAACCTCCCGAAACAAATAAAGTTAAATGGCTGTTACGGGTGAAAACCCAGGTGATACCTGCCACCCAGGGCAAGCTCCATAAAGTAATTTCGTCATGGGTGCGACCAGATGGCATAAATTGAAAAAAGTGTGCTATAGTAGATTCGGTTACAAAAACCGGGCGGTTAGCTCAGTGGTAGAGCGCCTGCCTTACAAGCAGGATGTCACTGGTTCGAGCCCAGTACTGCCCATTCCCGGAAACCTTATCATAACAAGGTTTTTACCCCTGTCACCTAAATCGGTTACAGGGGTTTTTGATTATTAAGTCGGGATGCAAGTCGGGATGTAGGTGGCGGTGTAGGTGGCGGATATCGTTAATCGTTAACCGTCAACCGTTGACTGAAAAATGCGATCGCCACACAACCTAGATCCTGATTTTGGTGACAATCGATGCAAAAATTAATCAGATCACACCAAAAATGAAAGTGCTTCTCACACCAAACCAGTGCATTCAATCCTAGAACAAAAATACCGACGGATTAGGAAAGAACTGATTACCAGTGTCAGTTTACTTGGGGGTGTTTTTTTACTAGGCACCTTGGGATACTGGTCAATGGAAGGATGGTCTTTATCCGAAGCCGCCTATATGACTGCAATTACCCTTTCAACGGTGGGATTTACTGAGGTGCGACCTCTCGGTCCTACGGGGCGACTGTTCACCATGTCTTTAATTGCCCTGGGTGTAATTACCATCGGTTACATTGTGAATCGGTTTACAGAAGCGATTATTGCAGGATATTTTCAAGACGTTATTCGATTAAGGCAACAGAGACGATTGATAGATACATTATCAGAACACTATATCCTCTGTGGATTTGGTCGCACCGGACGTCAAGTTGCTTTGGAATTCAAAGCAGAAGGCATTCCTTTCTTAGTCCTAGAAAACGACCCAGAAGAAGTGCAGGCAGCCGAACAACTTGATTGTATTGCGGTTCTGGCTGATGCGACTTTGGATTCGACCTTAATTCAGGTAGGAATTGAACGGGCAGTTTGTTTAATTACCGTCCTCCCTTCTGATGCGGAAAATCTTTATACTTTGATTTCCGCAAAAACCCTCAATCCCAAATTGCGAGTTATTGCCCGGGCAAACACCGAGGACGCGGTGAAAAAGTTGCAACGGGCAGGCGCCGATACGGTGATTTCACCTTATATTACGGGGGGACGACGCATGGCAGCGGCGGCATTACGACCAGAGGTGATGGATTTTGTCGATGGGATTATTACTGGGGCCGATCGCACCTTATATCTGGAAGAATACAAAGTTAACTCAGAAACTTGTCCCTTTGTTGGTTATACGGTCAAAGATGCGGATCTGCGGGGTCAGACGGGCGCTTTAATTCTGGCAATTCGCCGTCAGGATGGGACGCTGATCGGAGGCCCCACTGCGGATACACAATTACTGGCAGATGATGTCTTGATTTGTATGGGCACCCCCGAACAGCTACGCCGGATGAATCAAATTCTTAGTCCCCTGCGTTCTCAGCCCCAGTTTCGCCGACCCAAGCAATTGCCCCCAAACCGATAAATCATGTTTTTTTACAGGCAAGATGCGGTCTGTAGGGCAGGAAAAAAAGACAGGTTTTTCATAAAAATACCTGTCTTTTTTCTGTGCTTTTTTGATTATTTGAAGATGAGTTGAAGATTAGTTTAATTTTAAGGCACTGACTGGCACTTCATCCCATGAAGCGACCGTTCGCATCCTAGTTAGCCAACCTTGCACCCTTTGAGATTCACTTAAATTTTCCTCAAAAGAGTCATAACATTCTTGGGCCTGGGTTTCATCGCAGCAGGCAATACAGGCATACAGCATTCCGCTAGGATCGAGTTGTTCATTCACCCAAATTTTCATGGTTCATCTTCCTCCAGTGTTTTCACGAGATTACTGTTACATCCTTATCTAGACTCTGACCATTCATTATCTACATTTACATGATTGCTAGAGCCTAAGCAGGCAAATATTTCAGCGATAGTTGTGCGATCGCTTTTTTACGGTTTCGCTTATCTTAACATATTTTAATATTTTCGCAATCTGCTGTATAGATGATGACCCATCCGCTTAATTTTCGGTAAATATTGGCTACTTTGTTATGAATTCATAACAATTTTTGGTAATTTTGGCCAACCCCCAGATATTTTATATCACTCCATTTTCTTAGACGGGTTTAACGATTAAGTGATGAATCAAACTATTTGCGATCGAGATTTGGAAAAAGCCGTTATGCCAAGATTTTACCAAATGAACCTTATGCTTTAAAATTTAACGAATATAACTCAATGAATTTCCGCTGAAATATGTTTGAAAATTTATTCACCACCCAAATCGATCTGACATCACCGATCGCCAAAAAAGATGGTACGAAAGCCGCAATTATTGGCATCGGTCAAGTGGGCATGGCTTGTGCCTATTCCATGCTGATTCAAAATACCTTGGATGTCATTACCTTAATAGACATTAACCAGCAAAAACTAGAAGGGGAGGTGATGGACTTACAACATGGCTTGCCTTTTGTCGAACCGACCCTAGTTTATGCCGGAAAAACCTCCTTCGGATGCAGCGGGTGCTGATATTGTGATTATTACCGCTGGGGCAAAACAGCAACGGGGAGAAAGCCGCCTGGATCTGGTGCAACGCCATGTGGAAATCTTTAAGAAATTAATTCCCGAATTAGTTCAATACTGCGCTGATGCAATTTTCTTAATTGTCAGTAATCCGGTGGATATTATGACCTATATTACTGGGAAGCTTTGTCCAGGCAATTTTAAGAAATCAGAATCGGGTGATGACGGTAAGTAGTTTAATTCAAGATTTCCACGGCATCCAAGATGTTTGTTTAAGTTTACCGATGGTGGTAAATCGTCAAGGGGCAACCAAGATGGTGAATATAAATTTGACTGATACCGAATTATCTCAGTTGCAGCATTCGGCCAATGTTTTAAAAGAAATTATTGCCAAGTTGAATCTGTAGAATTTCTGTGGAGGGCCGCCATCGGGCTTTTGGGGTGTAGGGTGTAGGGTGTAGGGTGTAGGGTGTAGGGTGTAGGGTGTAGGGTGTAGGGTGTAGGGTGTAGGGTGTAGGGTGTAGGGGAAGAGAGGATGCATAGGATGCATAGGATGCATAGGATGCATAGGATGCATAGGAAAATTCTCTATTCTCTTTTCTCTATTCTCTTTTCTCTCTTCCCCCCACACCGATGGCAGCCCTACACCCTACACCCTACACCCTACGCCCTAAACAAATTAATTAGCTTTGACGAGTAAGGCTACGGCATACGCGGAAATCCCTTCTTCCCGCCCTTCGGGGCCGAGTTTTTCGTTGGTGGTGGCTTTGACTCCTACTTGGTCAGGGTCGATCCCCAAGACTGTTGAGAGGCGATCGCGCATTTTGCTAATATGCGGTTTTAATTTAGGCCGTTCTGCCACCACCACAGAGTCAATATTGCTCACTTGCCACCCTTTCTCTTTGATTAACTGGTTAACTTGGGCTAATAACACTAAACTATCGGCACCTTTCCAGCGATCGTCCGTGGGCGGAAAGTAGTGACCAATGTCTCCTAAACTGAGGGCACCGAGCATGGCGTCCATGATCGCATGAGTTAACACATCTGCATCGCTATGACCCACTAATCCCAAGGAATGCTCAATTTTGACTCCCCCCAGAATTAGTGCGCGATCGCTTCCTAAGCGGTGGATATCATAACCATTGCCAATTCTAATTTGAACCGTCATCACCAAAAATCCTCAAAAAATCCTCATTCGTCCTACCGGGCAAATTTTATCGGAAATAGGGAACAGGAAACGGGTAACCGCCATCGTGCATAGTAGTGCAGGGGTGCCGATCCTGTAAAGTCGCGATCGCTGTGGGGAACCGCCAACCGTCAACAACTAACCAAGGACTTTCTGACCAATGATCGTAGATACTCGCTTGCGGTTTTATCGACAAGACACTATCGTCATTCTGGATCCCTAATAGGTTTTCTCGTTGGGTCTTGATTAAAAAAATGTGGTTTATGTCACACAAATTTGCAATTTAGGGTATAATAATAATAAGTGAAGGATAAGGGATAAAGATAAGCTTTGAAACAATTGTGTAAAAATGCTGATTCTACCAGAATATTCCTGATTATTAATCAATTCCTAAAATATCGAGGTGAAAACTATGATTAAAAGCGCTGAATTTATTCATCCTCATAGCCATTTCTATGGTGAATTAACTCCAGAAAATGTTGAATTTCATAACCGGATGGAAGATTTTGTTCAAGAAGCGACGTTAATTTCTAATTTAGCGGGCAATGGCAAGATGTCTTTGGAAGAAGCGTATTGCGAAATTGAAAAACTCTGGCAACAACTGGGTCAGAGTAAAGAAGAGTTAAAGATTGGGAAATCTTTGGCTGAGGTTAGATAAATATCTCATAATTTAGAGGCTAGTAAATATGCACTTACTCCCAGATTATTGACTCATCACGGATAAAAAACCCGGTTTCTCTGAAACCGGGTTTTTTATGTGAAAAAATAATTTGCTGGACAATTTGCTGGATAAGTTGTGAGAAGTTGTGGAAAAGCGATGGAGAAGTTAACTTGCGGTGACAATCCAGAAACCAGCAATTTGCTGGGAATTGCTTTGGCTGAAACATAATGGCACTCCAACAGACACTTGACTGAGTTTCATTTTCTGGGATTGTATTAGCGATCGAGTAAACCGGAAAATTTCCAAGTCATATAAACGGCAAAGGCTTTACCTAAATCGTTCATAGCTTGATCGAATTCTTGCGGGTGAAATTCAGTAGAAGTTTTGGGTTGAGGTTGAGGTTGGGTTTGGGTTTGGGTTTGGGTTTGGGCTTGGGTTTCGGTTTCTTTCGAGGTTTGGTTAATCATAAAATGTCTTTGCTTGAAATCGTTAATTACATATTCAGGCTAATTAGGCAGCTTTCAGGATAAATTCATGCCAGTTTTTAAGCTGTCACTGTTGGCGAACATCTCCAGGTAAGGTTTTTTGTACTATCTAAAATCCGAAATAATCACTGGTGGGAATGTAGTAGGGTGGCATTGGGGCAAAAAATTCCGATTCCCGTGGTAAAAGCGATTGGACAAAAGTGATACGATCGCACTGATCTAATCATTTCAGAGGGACTTTATGGCCACAAACAGCAAAACTATTACCCTGAGTCAATTTTTAAAGTTCATGGGTATTGCCGATACCGGAGGACAGGCAAAAATGATGATTCAATCGGGGGAGGTTCTGGTCAATGGTGTGGTTGATACCCGACGAGGCAGACAATTAGTGACAGGCGATCGCGTGACGGTGGGTTCACAAACTTTTGAGGTTGATGTGAATCAATAGTAAGGCGATAGATTGTTTCTTTTCTACCTGCTTAATTTATTATATCACGGCGGACTCTAACATTCGGATGGTGGCGTTATTTGCATCAATTTCCACGGGAACACCAATGGGAATGGTAAATTTATCGGGAATATGTCCGATCGCCGACCCATACCAAGCGGGAATTCCTAACGGTTTGATGATATCCGATAAAACTTGGGGTAAAGTCAGGGAGGGATCGTCGTCTTCACCAGGGGTACAGTTGCGACATTGAGCAAAAATAAACCCAGAAATTTGATCGAGGATGCCCGCGATTTTTAGCTGAGTTAACATTCGGTCGATGCGGTAGATATCTTCGCCAATTTCTTCCACAAATAAAATGGTTTGATTCCAGTCCGGTAAATAAGGAGAACCCACCATTGAAGTCAGGACGGATAAGTTACCACCCACAATCCGTCCGGTGGCTTTTCCAGGGGCGATCGCCTCCCCAGAAATTCTCACCGGATTGACCATTTTCACCGCCCCCCCATTAAATAGAATCCGTTGGAAATATTCTAAAGAAAACTGATTCCATTCAGAAGTGCCCACCGGCCCATGAAAAGTCACCATGCCACTGCGGGCATAAATCGCCAATAATAAGGAAGTAATATCGCTATATCCCATAATAATTTTGGGATTTTGGCGAATTAAATTATAGTCCAACAAGGGCAAAATTCGATGGCAACCCCAACCCCCCCGCAGGGTTAACAAGGCTTTGACGGAATCATCCGCAAACATAGCCTGAATATCCGCAGCGCGATCGCGGTCTTTCCCGGCTAAATAACCGTATTCATCTAAAATATGCGCCCCACGCTTCACCTTTAATCCCAACTTGGCTAAGGCTTTTTCCGTATATTCAACATCTTCTAAATCCACCGGACTCGCGGGATTAATTAAACCAACCGTATCCCCGACTTTTAGTTTTGGCGGTTTCAGGATATGGTCAGGCATATTGTCAGGCATAGTATCAGGCAATGACTGATCTGTGGCAGCAGCAGGCAGTTTAGTTGCCAACAAAGATAGTCCCAAAAAATGAAAAAATTGACGGCGATTATAAATTCCTTGAGACAGTTTAAACATAAAATTAATCCTGTAATTATGAGGAGAGAGAATAGAGGAGAGAGGAGAAGTGAAAAGTAAAAATTTCAATGAAATATCACCATTTCCTCTATTTTCTATGCTCTATCCTTTATGTTTTATCCTCTATCCTCCCATTTGACTATGACAATAACCCCGCAATAAAGATGGCGGAAATAATTAACTGCACTGCCATCATAGGCAAACCGTAGCGCAGAAACTTATGAAAAGAAATCTCCCGACCATGTTGTTCGGAAATACCCGCAGCAACAATATTAGAAGAAGCTCCCACCAAAGTGCCATTTCCCCCTAAAGTTGCCCCAAACATCATGGCATAAAATAAGGGTAAAACTTCGGGAGGAAAATTACCGGAAAAGTTGGGATCGAGAATTTCTGGCCCGACCATGCCAATATTGACGATATATTGTTTCAGCAGGGGAACCATTGCCACTACCAAAGGAATATTGGGAATCACACTAGATAATATCCCGACTATAAACACTAAGATTAATGACCCCAGAGCGATATTATTCCCGATCACAGCCGCTAAAATTTTAGCCAGTTGACTGGTGACTCCGGTTTTTTCTAATCCACCAATTAAGACAAAGGTGGACATGAAAAATATTAGGGTACTCCAGTCTACATCTCGGAGGATATTATGCACTGTGTCAATTTTAGTTTGATGGGCTAATAGTAGGGCTAAACTTGCGCCTAAGAGGGCAACAGATGCGGGGTCAATGGGAATGGGTAAAGATTCTCCAATTACAAAGAAAGTTAAGACGATCCCCACGATCACTCCGCCTAACATTAACACCTTGGGATGATTAATTTTCGGATGGGGTAAGTCCTCTAAGTGTTCAAATTTTGTCTGCCAGATTTTCCGAAATAGAAAAGGAGCGATCGCCAATACGGACAAAACTGCCAGCAGTCCGCCAAAACTTAGTTTAACTAAATATTGATTAAAGCTCATATTAATCGAACTGCCGACAATAAATGTCGCTGGGTCGCCCACCAATGTCAATAAACCGGCACTATTTGCGACAAAGACCATTAATATGAGTAATGGCACAAAATCTACCCCAATTTCCTGAGCCATTGGCGGAATTAAAGGCGCTAACAACATCACCGTTGTGGCATTGGGTAAAACCGCACAAATGGGGGTGGTAATGCCGATGACTGCGAGTAATAAAACCTTGCCACTGCCTTTGGCAATCATTACCATTTGAGTGGCGATATATTCAAATACTTTCGTTGGTTCAAACGCCCGAACTAAGACCATCACCCCAAAAAAAAGCGCCAAAGTTGCATAGCTTTGGGTAATGTAACTCATCGCTTCTTTCAGGGTCATTACATGGGCAAAGACCAAAATTAATGCTCCCAATAAAGCGGCCACTGTCAGATGGATTTTTTCTGAAATAATAATCCCAATGACCCCAAGAAACGTGGCTAGGGATATCACCGCTGGTAAATTCATTTCTATAAAGTTCATAAATTATGCTCCGCTGTGATGAGTGCATGATTGGCTGACTAGAAAAACCCCCAGTCTCAACCTGTTGGCGAAAACGCGAAAATTAGCCATAATTGTTTAATCATCATTTTCTAGGTATTGATTCAATTCAATGATTGGATCCACAAATATTTGTGCATTTTGTTCTAAACAATATGTTGACTTTAAGCCGGTCTGTTTAACTCTAATCTCCTGACCAGATCGCTAATCTTCAGAAATATTGCTAGGCTTTTCATTTTTTGATGTAAAAATCATAAATTGACTCCAATTCAATCCAGTTTAGGTTTACAGCGTCGTCATTATTTACTGAGTCACTGAATGAAGTCAAAACATTTTTTTAAATGCTGATTCACCAGTCCTCTCCCAATGCCGCCGGGGTTAGCTGACGGGCTAGAAATGAGAGTTTTTCTTCTCTAAATACTTGAAATATTAGAGATACGCCCCAAGGTTGGTTCCCCCGTTTCCTCTCCTTGGCGTTCAGATTTTTCAAAGCTAAGGAACTAGGCTGACTTATTCTGTTTACTTAGGGGATAAGTCTAGCATAAAAAAATTTTTTTTTCAACATAACTTCAATCCAATGGTGTTTTGGCTTTTCTTTAAATTTAGAAGCGTGGGCAAGATTTTGCCCATATAGTAAATTGATTAAGAGCAATTCTCAAGTAAGTCAGGATGAATCGCGGCTGGTTTTACTAGATAGACAAGAAAGCTTTCATCCTGGATCGATCCCCCCACGCCCGCTTAAAAAGGGGCTTTTTGGAATGAAAGCAAGAAGTCTAATATTCGACGCCGAATCCCCTCTAGCTTTCTGATTTACCCGGAAATTTGGCTTTTCCTATCAATGATTTCAAGTTTGACTGTAAAGTTGTGTAAAGACCTTGTTTCAATGTTTGAATTTGGAAGTGCATAAAAATGATGAATTTTTGGATCGTCAGCGCCAGTTGGGGTTTCGGTTCGGTTTTGTTCGCGGAACTGGTGCGAGACCTTTATCACTTTGTCAGCCATATTTTTCCCCCTCTGTATCGCTTGCACGTCTGGCATCATCGGGTTTTTCGTCCGGATCTGACGCCGGTTAGCGAGCGAATTTATCGCGACGCCCACTGGCGCAATGATGTGCCAGAAGCTTTGGTGATGCTGAGTTTTGGCCTATTTTTGTGGGTGGTGGCGCATTTTGCTGCCCCAGAACACCAATGGTTTGCCCTGGTGGGTTGTTTGTACACTTTGAGTTTTTTGGCAAGCGCGATCGCCCGGGGAATGGGGTTAGAAGGGGCCGATGAATTGACGGATTTAACCCATACTCCTGGGCCATTTCTTGCCCCACCGTCTCACTGGTTGGTCAATCGAACTTATCACTGGCGACATCATTTTGATAACCAAAATGCTTATTTTTGCGGTACTTTAACTTTGGTGGATCGAATCATGGGCACAGCACTTTCTTTGAAGGGGAAAACGATCGCCGTTACTGGGGCTTCTGGAACTTTGGGGCGATCGCTCTTATTTCAGTTACAAAAAGCGGGGGCAAAAGTCATCGCCCTGACTTCTAGCAATCAAACCCTGACTCTGAATATTAATGGGGAAGAATTGCCGATAAAAACGATTTCTTGGCAAGCGGGTCAAGAATCCGAGTTAGCCAAAGTATTAGAAAAAGTGGATATTTTGGTAATCAATCACGGCATGAATGTTCATGGGGAAAGAACCCCAGAAGCGATCGCGCAATGTTATGAAATTAACGCCTTTTCCGCTTGGCGACTCCTGGAACTATTTCTCACCACGGTGAAAACTAATGAAGATATTGCCCGCAAAGAAATTTGGGTGAATACTTCTGAAGCGGAATCAAATCCTGCGTTTAGTCCCTTATATGAACTCAGCAAACGCACCCTGGGGGACTTAGTAACCCTGCGGCGTTTAGACAGTCCTTGCGTGATTCGCAAACTAATTCTTGGCCCGTTTAAAAGTAACCTCAATCCTATTGGCATTATGTCAGCGGACTGGGTAGCCAAACAAATCGTGAAACAGGCGATCGCGGATACTCGGAATATCATTGTCACCATCAATCCTTTGACCTTTATCACCTTTCCCATCAAAGAATTTTTTGTCAGCACCTACTTTAAACTCTTCACCCGGAAAGCCGCCAAAGTGACAACTGCCGATGAAACTAACCCAGTCAAAATTACTCCGTAGAATTGTAGGTGACAGAGGAACTAAGTTTCTCTTATAGAAATAACCCAGTAGGGGTTTGGATATGCAAACCCCTACATTAGAATTATTGCAAAAGTATCGTTCATCCGGTGGCGGTTTGAAGGGGGTAGTAAAATAAAGGTCTAATCAAAAAAATTAGCCTATTAATAATTAACAAAAAGCTATAAAAAATCAAGATAACATTGTCAAAAAATAAATAATATGTTATAAAATAACAATAATAATGGTAAAAACCAAAACTGGGAACTTAACAAGGAATTAACTGATGAGTAATTTTTGGCAGTTAATAGCAAGCAACACCAACGGGTTCCCAACGATTTTTGTGGGAACTCCCTTAGCGCAAGTTTTGGCGCAAATTTTATCCGATCCCATCAAAGACCCGGTGGCGATTTTCCTGATCATCATGGCGATGATGCTGATCGCTCCCCTGGTATTTGAACGATTAAAATTACCGGGTATTGTGGGCTTAATTTTGGCGGGAATAGTTATCGGGCCTTATGGGTTAGGATTACTCGCAAGAGATAGCACCATCATTTTATTAGGCACCGTAGGATTGCTATTTCTGATGTTTTTAGCCGGTCTAGAAACTAGCTTAGACGATCTGAAATTAAATGCCGATAAAGCCATTATTTTCGGCTTGGCAACTTTCTCAATTCCGATGGTTTTGGGGACAGTGGCGATGCTGTTACTGGGATATGGTTGGTTGGCGGCAATTTTGGTGGCTTCTTGCTTTGCTTCCCATACCCTGCTGGCTTTGCCGGTGGCTAGTCGTTTGGGCATTATGCGGACTCCAGCAGTGACAGCCACTTTAGGCGGAACGCTGATTACGAACGTTTTGGCTTTGTTAGTTTTGGCGGTGATTGTTAAAGCGAAGGCGGGCAATTTAACTCTGAGTTTTTGGTTGTTTCTCATTCCCGCTTTAGCCATTTATACTGTGACAACTTTGTGGGGAGTGCCGAAAATTGGCCGCTGGTTTTTCCGCAGGTTTGGCCATGATGAAGGGGCAGAATTTACGTTTGTTATGGCTACGTTATTTATCGTGTCTTATTTGGCTCAGTTGATTGAAATTGAGGCAATTATTGGGGCTTTTTTGGCGGGAGTTGCCATTACTAAAATTATCCCTAATTTAAGTCCTTTGATGAATCGAATTCAGTTTATCGGCAATACGCTATTTGTGCCGTTTTTCCTGATTTCGGTGGGAATGTTAATTGACCCGATGATTCTGATTAAAGAACCGCGATCGCTCTTAGTGGCAGCGGTAATGATTGGGGCAGAATTGCTGGCAAAATATTTGGCTGCTTGGGGTTCAGGAAAGTTTTTTGGCTGGAAGTTTCCCGAAATAATGGTGATGTTTGGTCTTTCCGGTGCTCAAGCGGCGGCTACTTTGGCCGCAATTACGGTGGCGTATAAAATTGAATTAGTAGATCAATTAACGGTAAATGGAATTATTGGCATGATTCTATTTACTTGCGTCGGTTCTCCTTGGGTGATTGCTCGGTGGGGCAAAGAGGTTAAACCAGAGGAAAAGGTGGTCAGCGACAAACAGCAAAATTTGTCCGACCGGGTTTTAGTTCCAGTGGCTAACCCTAATACGGAAGATAATTTATTGCAGTTGGCAATTTTGCTGACGAAAAAATCTAAAGGTACGTTGCTACCTCTGCACGTTCTTTCTGATAAAAACGACAGGATTTCTCCCCAAGCTAGAATTAAGCAGAGTCAGTTATTGGCGATCGCGGAACAAGCTGCTCATGCAGCCACAGTTAAGGTTGAACCCATTGGTCGCATTGATGCGGCGATCGCTCGCGGAATTGTTCGCAGTGCCACAGAACATAATGCTAGTTTGGTGATTTGTGGGTGGAAAGGCTATTCCACTTATAAGGAAAATTTTTTTGGTAGCACGATCGATAAAATTGTCCGGCGATCGCCTGTCCCGGTTTTAATTACTCGTTGTCCCCAACCGATTAAGAATATTGCCCGAGTCTTTTTAGCGTTAACTCAGACCGAAACTGTATCCTGGGAATTCCAACAAACTTTAGAAATTGCTAAAACCATCGCCGCCGAACTCAAGGCCAAAATTCATTTGTTAATCATCGTTACTGGGGCATCCAATCCAGATTTTTCTTTGGCAACTTTAGGCTTGAGTGAGAATACGCCCATCCAAGAAATCCAGGACAATTTTGTCATGAAAGTTACGAGAATGCTGACCGCTGATGATTTATTAATCTTAACTTCCGGCACCCATCAGTATCATGCGTTTGGATTATCCAATGGATTAGTCGAACCAGAGGCGATCGTCCGCCTTAAACCAGATATTGCCACCATTGTGGTTCATTTTCCTAATCTCAATTAGAAATCAATTTTTGATCCAGGGGAAATCATGCTTTTATTGGCCAAAAAATGCTATATATATAATATTGGCCTAATTCCTGGGAATCCTATCTGGGTGACAAGCCAATTTGCCAAAAACCCAGTTTATTGGGGTATAATCTGTAACTCGCTTTACGATCAATGCAAAAATCTAGATTATCAGCGTTTTTCGGGGATTTATCGGCGCAAAAATCAGGGCATCAATTGACAAAAATTTTACCGAATCAGCCAACAGCAAATTTAGGTAATTTATTGCCTCAATTAGAGATACCTTGGGCAAAACCGGGGTGGTTTGATGCGGCAGAAAGCTGGATTCAAACAGAACTGCAACGTCAAGGGTTGAAGGCGATCGCGCCAATTGAAGTAGTTAAGAATTGGGCATTGGCGATTATTTTACGAGTGCCCACCACTGAGGGGATGATTTATTTTAAAGCTTCATCCCCCCTGTTTGCTCAAGAAGCTGAATTTACTCGTATTTTGGCGCAACGATACCGGCAAAATATTCCCGAAGTTTTGGCCACTTGCCCTGATAAATCTTGGATTTTAATGCGAGAAATAGAGGGGGAAATTCTGGAAAATATGGGCGATATTTTTCACTGGGAAGCAGCGTTACATCAGTGGGCTAAATTTCAGATTTCGGCTATAGAACATCGCTCGGATTTAATTGCCTGCGGTTGGGTAGATTTAGGAGTAGAACATATCGCTAAAACCCTGGAGGGATTATTTGACCCAAGGCTTCGCCTCCCCTGGAATTATGGCAAAAAATTGGCAAATCGAGAATTATTGCAGTTATTACCACTTGTACCGAAACTGCAAAAAGTCCTTGAACAATTCCGGGAACTGAATATCCCTGATACGTTGGTGCATGGGGATTTATCTCCCCGAAATATTTATCTGCGTGACCAAGGTTTTGTCTATTTTGATTGGTCTGATACTTGTATTTCTCATCCGTTTTTTGATTTGATTCGGTTTTTATATGAGATTTCTAAAGATTTGCCCGATGTCACCGATGCCCGATCGCGGATTCGCAATGCCTATTTAGCCCCTTGGACGATTTATGCGCCAATGGAACAATTAGTCTCTACTTTTGAGTTTGCCTCCGCAACTTTGGTGTCTCTTTATGAAGCTATTAGCGATCGCCTATTGCGGGAAAATTGGGGCAACCAGTGGGGCAACCAGTGGGGCAAGCAGTGGGGTAATCACTGGCAGGGGCAAACCGAGTCGGCGGTTTCTTTTTATCTGCAACGATTACTAATTCAAGTGGCTACTTATTTACACTTTTTTCGTCATTCTCAGTAAATGTTTTTACGGGTTAGTTTTTACTGGTTATTGGTGATTGATTATGGAACTTAAATAACCAATCACCAGTAATCAATCACTACTCGTTAGTTGCTGTTTCTAATTTTTGCCCAATCCGAGGTTCGGTTCCGTCGAGAATTCGTTGAATATTGCTACGATGCCGCCAAATTACATAAATTCCTCCGGCGATCGCAAATAAGATGAATGGCAAAGGTTGATGGGTCGCATACATGATTCCGGAAACCGCGATCGCCCCAGCAATGGAACTCAAAGAAACAATTCGGGAAATAGCCAAAGATAAGGCAAAAACCCCCAAGGTTGCTAACCCAACCACCCAAGACATAGCTAACAAAACCCCTAAACTGGTGGCGACGGATTTACCCCCGGCAAAACCTAACCAAATGGATCGACTATGACCGACCACCGCTAATAATCCAGCCGCTGTAATCATCCAGGGTAGCCAACTTTCGAGAATGGGCAACGGGGCAAGTTTAGAGGTGATATCCAGGTAATAAGCCCATTTCACTAAGGCGATCGCCCCCACTCCTTTTAACACATCTACCGACAAAACAAAAATTGCAGGCCCTTTGCCCAGGGTTCGCAACACATTAGTTGCCCCCGTGGAACCCGACCCTTCCTGCCGCAAATCGATTCCTTTGAAGATGCGTCCGACCAAATAGCCTGTGGGAATTGACCCCAATAAATAAGCGGCCAAAAACAAAGATAGATTGAAAATTACCCAATTCATCATAAATAAAATTGCCTTTTCTGTTTCTACTGATTAATTGATTTTACCAGGAGATTTTACCAGGATATCCTCTCGTGGCAGCTTTTGGGCTTGTAGCCACAGGTTTTAACCCGTTCCGGTGGACTATTGATTTATGGCTGCTGAAAAATTGGCATGGGGGAAAACTTTCGCCAAGTCCAGGATAGCATCGCCTAAACCGGGTAAAATAACGGTTTCATTGGGGAGAAATATTTGCTTTTGCCGATAGTCAAATTTGTTACTTTGGGATTTTTGATAGGGATGGCGGTAAACTTCTAGTTGATTTTCGATTAAGTTGAAAATCCAATAGTCATTAATTCCCGATTTCGCATAAAGACCGAGTTTAATTTCGCGATCGTATTCCAGAGAAGAATCGGCAATTTCTATGACTAATAAAATATCTTCGGGAGTAGGATGATTGGCCAAATAATTATCATCGCGGTTGCGGGCGATCGCTAAATCTGGTTCTGGTTCGCTATAGTTAGACAGCATTATTGGGTCTTGGCATCGAACTATGGCGTTATTGCCGATTAATTTTAATATTTCTCGATTTAACAGCGAACAACAAACCGCATGAGGTTTACCTTTAGCAACCATTTTGATAATTTCTCCTTCAATTAATTCAGTGCGATCGTCTGTTTGGAGCATTTCCAGGTCAATTAGGCGATGATATTCCTCAATTGTAAACCGTTTAGCAGTGGCTATAGTCATAGTTTTTACTGTTTTTACTGGAGATTTGGTGAATGTTTTTATAATAGCAAAGTTAAACAGGCAACGGCTGGTAGGGGCAATCCGATGGCGGTGGTTGCCCCGAATTTGGCAACGGATGGTTTGACGGATGGGCAGCGGATGAGCGATCGCCCCTTAATATCTGAATTACGCCACAGAAAAATCTGTTAAATGGCGACTTTTTGGGCGAATAAATCCTAAAACAATATCTGATTTAGGGACTTCTAATTCTAATAGTTCTAAAGCAATTCCTCCTTCGGTCCCATCAAACTCAATCCAAATTTTCTCTTCAATTATTCGCAAATGCAATACAACAGAGTGAACTCGTCCCGTTCGATCCCATCCTATGTCCAACAATAAGTAATTATCGGCGATGCGATCGCAAAGTAATAGGGGTTCAATTTCTCCATGACTTGGTTTATGGTGGGCGTGTTTTTCGAGAAGCTGGATAATGATATTACGGTAATGTTCTATTGTAATTGTCCAGCCATCTTTGCTTAAAGCATTTTTCACTTCGTCGTGATACAGGTCATGTTGAGGCATTTTGGCATTGGGAATTTTGATTTTTTGTTTTTCAGTATATCATTACTGTGCGATCGCCCATCTGAGGAAAGAGGAAAGAGGAAAGAGGAAAGAGAAGGCTGATGAAAATTCTCTCTTCTATCTTCTCTCTTCTCTTCCCTACACCCTACACCCTAAACCCTACACCCTACACCCTAAACAGCGACTCGGTATGATTCGCTATGATGATGATTGTGCTAGGATAAAATCGCCGATCGCATTTACGCGATTTGCACAATACATTGCGCTTGAGAGTTAGCTATGCAGGGGATTTTTTTTAGTGACGAAAATGGGTTAAATCCAAAATTAACGGGGTTGGATTTGTTTACAACTGATTTCACCACAGAAATCAGCCCTGAAATCAGCCCTGAAATCAACGGTGGCAAGATTTCCCGAACTCCGTTAGGAATTGCCCACCAAATTGTCCCAGACACGATTACCGCGATACTGCAACCAACGAGTCAGGAATTGACCGCTATTTCCGGTTTGCCTTCCGTTGACCCGTCAATCGAACCTCTGCCGGAAAATCCGGCAACCGACGCTACAGATCCCGTGACTGGGGAAGGGTTAAACCTCCAAGCGCTACCATTAAGTTTTATTGCTAACCAGGGACAATTCGATCCCACGGTGCATTCGGTGGTCAAAGGAGCAAAACAGGCGATCGCTTTTACTCCCGATAAAATATTATTTAATTCTGCGGATCAATGGCAGTCTGAAAAGCTGCCTAACTTAGTCCAATTAACTTTTCCTGGAGCGAATAAAAATACCCAGATTGACTTTCTAGATTCCCTGCCGGGAGTCAGCAATTTTATCAAAGGCGAAAACCCGGAAAACTGGGTGACGAATGTGCCAAATTATGCCGGATTAATTTATCAAGAACTATACAACGGCATCGATTTAAAATATAGCGGCTTAGACAGTGAACTCAAGAGTGACTTTATTGTGCAACCGGGGGCAGACCCCAGTCAAATTTGGCTGCAATATTCTGGCGTAGAAAATATCAGCATACGGGAAGATGGGGCACTGGTATTAATGACCCCCTTTGGGGAATTAGTGGAAAATGCCCCGATTGTTTACCAAGAAATTAATGGGGAAAAAATTTATATTCCCGCCCAATATATTTTAACCGAAAACCATACCGTTAGATTTGAGATTAGCGAATATAATCCCAACTACACCCTAGTAATTGACCCGACAATTCAATATTCTAGTTATATTGGCGGCAGTCTCCGGGATTCTGTGAGCGATATTGTGGTTAATCGAGCGGGCAATATTATCGTTACAGGTTCGACAAATTCTACGGACTTTCCCACCCAATTTAGCTTCCAAAATCGCTTTGGTGGTGGGGCTTTTGATGGGGATGCTTTTGTCACCAAACTATCTGTAGATGGTTCAGCGGTTGTCTTTTCTACTTTCCTCGGTGGCAGTGGGAATGAAACGGCAAAAAGCATTGCGGTGGATAATGCAGGAGATATTTATATTGGTGGAGTCACGACTTCAGGAAATTTCCCGGTTTTGAATGCTTTTCAAAGAAGTTCTGCGGATGGGATTGCCCCTGAGTTTGGGGGCGATGCTTTTGTCACCAAACTATCAGAAGATGGCAGTCGCTTAATTTATTCTACTTATTTAGGCGGAACCGGGGTGGAAAATGTGGGCGGAATTGCCGTGGATAATACCGGCAGTGTCTCGGTAATTGGCACAACCAGATCCGCAGATTTCCCGGGGCAAAATGCCCTTGATAATCAAAGAGATGGGGATGAAGATGCTTTTATTACCAAGTTTTCTGTGGATGGCACCCGGTTAATTTTTTCTACCTATTTAGGGGGTAGCGATCGCGAATTTGGCGAAGCCATTGTGACAGATAATGGCGGCAATATATATGTGACTGGGGCGACAGAATCCGAAAATTTGCCGGTAGTTGCTGCGGTGCAAAGTACCTTGGGCGGACAGTCTGATGCGTTTGTGGGTAAGTTTGACCCCAATGGAAATGCGATTTTTTTGACCTACTTAGGTGGGGGAGATGTGGATCAAGGATTAGCGATCGCCATTGACCAAAGTCGCAGTGTTTATGTCACCGGAAAAACGGGGTTATCAAACATTGGGCAACCCTTTGCTGCTTCCGAACCCCCCAACCCCCAAAGTGCCAGAAATTTTCCCTTGGTAAATCCATTTCAAATTACATTTTTTGGCGGATATGATGATGCGTTTGTCACTAAGTTAAGTGAAAGGGGCGATGCTTTATTATATTCCACTTATTTAGGCGGCAATGGTACGGATTTAGGGCAGGCGATCGCGGTGGATAATCAAAATAATGTTTATCTGACTGGAACGACAAATTCTAGTGATTTTCCCCGATTGAATGCCTTGCAACCCACCTTTGGGGGCAACCGGGATGCGTTTGTCTTGAAGTTAGCCCCGGACGGGAAAACTTTACGCTATTCCAGTTATATTGGTGGCGGAGATATTGACTCTGGACAGGCGATCGCGCTGGATTTAAATAACAATGTTTATCTCGCGGGATTTACCAACTCTACCGACTTCCCCACCCAGCAACCTTTTCAAGGAACTTTACGGGGAGTTGGCGACGGATTTATCGTCAAAATTCCCCCAGAAACCGGCCCAGTTCCCAATCAATTTGAAAGTTACACTCAATTTGTCCTCAAGGAAAACCTAAGTTTATTATCCTTGTTCTACGATGAAAATTATTATCTCACCAATAATCCCGATGTTGCCCAAGCCGTTGCCGCAGGAGTTTATCCCAACGGATTACAACATTATTTATTGCACGGTCAGTCAGAACGCCGCAACCCCAGTAAATTATTTAACGAAAATCTCTATTTAGCCCAAAATCCTGATGTCGCCCAAGTGGTTGCGGCGGGTGGTTTAAGAAGTGGATTTGAGCATTTTAATCGCTTTGGGTTCGCGGAAGGGCGCGATCGCCGTTTAGTGCTCTTCGATCAGGTGTTTTATTTGGCTACCAACCCAGATGTTGCTGCCGCTGTAGCCGGTGGTGCATTCAAAAGTGCTTATGAACATTACATCACTGCGGGACAATTTGAACGGCGCAATCCTAATCGTTTCTTTGATGACCGATTCTATGTGGAATCTAACCCAGATGTAGCCCAAGCTTTAGCTGCTGGTGCGATTAATAGTGGGTTTGAACATTTTGCCTTTGCTGGGGAAACACAACGACGGCAAGTTAGTCCTGGATATGACGAATCTTTCTATTTAGCGGATAACCCAGATGTGGCAGCAGTGGTGGCTGCCGGTGGTTTACGCAGTGGCTTTGAACATTATATTCGCTTTGGCTTCCAAGAAGGTCGTCCGGGAATTGGTTAAATAATTGGTTAAATCAAAAAAAGGGGCAAAGCATCATGCTTTGCCCCGGTAAATCTAGACTCTTTTCATCCTCTCATCTTAGTCTAAGAATCGGCTTCGATTAATTCTTCTTCATCGATATAGGGTTCAATGCGACGACCGGAAAGCACCAGAATCTTGCCAGAAACAAAACCCGCAATTAAGGCGATCGCCAAGGAAACAAAAATCCCGATAATTTGCGCCATCACATTCATGCCTGATACCACAAACATGGCCGACAATCCGCCAAATAAACCGGGCAAACCATGTAAATACATCACCCCACAAGTATCTTTCTTTTGCAACAATTCTTCTAATTTCGGTTGAATCACGGCAAAGCCAACTACAGATAAAATACCGGCGAAAATTCCAATCATCAAAGCAGTTTGATTTGTCGCATGATCGCACACCGAACCGATCGCCACACCGCCAGCTAAAGTAGCATTAGCAATATCAATCACGGAGATTTTATGGCGTAACAAAACGGTGGCAATATAAGTGGATAAAGTTGCCCCACAAAGGGCCATGACCACATTCAAAACCACCATTGGGATTTGTGCTTCGGGGACTAAAGCCGCACAAAAACTCGGCCAAAAAACCCATAACACCATACTGCCTAACAAAGCGAAGATTTCACTCACATTATCTTCCGGCATGGCATGATCGAATTCTTTTTTGGTGGTCATAGTAAACAACACACCCAGGCCAAAAAATGCGCCGAAAGCATGGATCACAATTGAACCGCCCGTATCCACAAAACTGCCTTGAGGAATTAGACCCAAACCCCCACCTAACACGATCCATTCATTCACCATATAGGGAGGGATAAATAGTAAGCCCAATAATAAATATTGTGGCATTTTTAACCGCCCCAACACTGCCCCAGCACAAATCAACAGACTCACCGTAGCAAATTCAGAAAAAATAAACTTATCGATTTCTAGGGTATGCGCTTCCCCAAATATGCCAAACCCATTAATAAACATATAAAGGGGAATGCCAATACTGACTAATAAATAAGTGGCGGTAGCGGCAGATCGTCCGTAGGTTTTAATGAAGTTCATTAAAAAGCCAAACCCGACCAACGCCATAATCAAAATATGCAGCGATCGATAATATTTTTGTACCTCAAGGACGGCGGATAGGTCATTGGTAGCGGCATATCCGACTTGATTAACTAAGAGGACTCCTAAGATCGACAAGAAGAATAAAACTGCCATACGTTTTATATTCTTCATTCTGGTTCTCCTTTGAATTATTTTGACTGATATTGAGTTGTTTGTTGCCGGAAAGCCGCTCAATTCCCTTGGGGGTAAAGCAAAAAACTACTAATTTCTAAGGGTTTTAACCATATAGAGATGAGCGAAACCTAATGTTTTGTCATTTCTTTTGTCATCTCTTTTGTCATCGTTATTGTCATCTCTTTTGTCATTGATTTTTTCTTCACCAAGGGCTTAACCATTACAGGGATGATCGCGATCAAATTTGCTAAGTTTTACCTTTGATTTTGTTGACAAATGTTGACAATTTGACAAATTTATGACAAATTATTTAGTATTTTCTGGTGAGTAGCCATTCGGCCAATTGTTAGATTTAATTTGATTACAGTGGCAATCAAACAAATTGCTATTTTTATGCTGACCAGAACCTTATTTTGTGAGGATTTATCCCCGTCTATTTCTGGGGCAACTACTCAGGAATTCCTATGACAGACAGGGCTTATGCTATTTGGCATAAATCCTATTTGTGGGAAATCTATATTTCAGAATGCTTCAAGGCTATTTGGTTCTTCAAGAACTTTTTGATAGTCTGTAGTGTACATCACAATATTTTCTCTTGTCAAGATTTTTTTTGTAAAAAAACATTACTGAATTATTAATTAATTACAAAAACGATCGCCTGATAACATTGGCTGGGAATTCAAGTCAGTTTAAATCTGCGATCTTGGCTGACAGGGTGAGCAGATTATCAGAAAAAGTCAGGTAACTCTCACCGAGTCAACAAACAATCATATTCAATTGGGTGATACCAATTGGGTGATACCAATTGGGTGATACCAATTGGGTGATAAATTTAGGTGATAAATTTAGGTGATAAATTTCGGTGATATATTCCTGTTATGGTAAAGCCCCCTTTGCTCAACCAATCAATCAAATAGTCTAATTGTTGATTAATTGATAAAATCGCTAATCGGCGAATCGTCACTTTCCCCAGACTATAAACAAATCGGCGTTGCAAAGCAAAATTAAGGGATGATCTTAGGGATGATCTTGTAGGGGGAATTCCTAAAGGCGGTGGTTACGCCAAAACCCCAAGAGGGGAAGGGCACCGCGATCGCACCCACCGGGGGGACTCACCAAGCCAAACCCACCGCCCCCTGCCGCCAAATCATCCCACTAATGTGCAACCCCCAGCATTGGCTCAATTTTGGCAAATGAAAATAACTATATCTTACCATTAAAAAGTTACCACAATTCTCATTTCTGCTTTGATTGAGATGTAGCCTATTTATTTATAACTATTCAACCGGACATGATATCATGCCTAACATCGAGCAAGTTCAACCGCCGCTAGAATTTATTGCCCCAAAGTTCAATCTGTCGGTCTTCAAAGTTGTAACACCTTTATTGCCTGGATGGCGGAAATTTCAGACCCCGATCGCGAATATCCAAGGGGAAAATCTAGAAACTTTGGCACAGCTTTATCAACAATTTCAACAAGGTAAGATTCGTTTTTTAATCGCCTTTCGGCATCCGAGTACCCATGACCCATTTGCGATCGCCGAACTACTCTGGCACCTTGTCCCCCAAGCCGCCAAACAACAAAACATCTCCTTCAATGCCCCGATTCATTCCCACTTTATCTATGACCGAGGGATTCCCTTGTGGGCTGGATCTCAAGTGGGCTGGCTGTTTTCTCAACTCGGTGGCATTCCCATTCATCGGGGCAAACTGGATCGACAGGGATTAAAAACTGCCAGAGAACTCTTTGCCAATGGAGAATTTCCCATCGCCGCCTCTCCCGAAGGAGGCACCAACGGTCACAATGAAATTATCAGTCCCCTAGAACCGGGAATTGCTCTTATGGGATTTTGGTGTGTAGAAGACTTACTCAAAGCCAACCGCAATGAACAAGTCTGGATTCTGCCCCTGGGGATTAAATATCACTACCTCCAAGACAACTGGTCAGCGGTGGCAGAACTCTTAACGGAAATGGAAGCGGATTGTGGCATTACTGATTTGACTCCGCCCTCACCGCCAACTGCCGCCACCCTATACCCTCGTCTAATTCGCGTGGGCAATCGATTACTCTCGCTAATGGAAAACTTTTACCAACGCTTCTATCATCAAGATTTACCGACCAGTGAAAATGACGAATTGCCCACACGACTGAAAGCCATTTTAGATGTGGCCTTAAATGTGGCAGAAAAATATTTTGATGTCCAGCCCAAAGGGGGCTTAATTGACCGATGCCGTCGCCTGGAACAAGCGGGGTGGGATTGCATCTATCGGGAAGACATTCCTGATGTAGAGAGTCTGTGTCCCATTGAGCGATCGCTTGCCGATCGCATCGCTGAAGAAGCGAATCTGCGGATGTGGCATATGCGCTTAGTGGAAAGTTTTGTGGCGGTGACAGGTCGCTATGTCAAAGAAAACCCTTCATTTGAGCGCTTTGCCGAAACCACTTTACTGGTTTGGGCAACCATGAATCGCATTAAAGGACAAAAAATCAACAAACGTCCCAACCTGGGCAAACAAAAAGTTCAAATGACTGTAGGGGAACCGATTTCGGTTTCCGAACGTTGGGATGTTTATCAAACCAGTCGCCGAGGGGCGGTGGCTAATCTGACCGCTGATTTACAGACGGCCTTGGAACGGATGATTTAAAGGGTTGGGGAGTGTGAACAAGACGGTACAAAAGTCGTTCCGGCCAAGACGGTTTATCCTCAGAACCAGAATTGGTTGAGGAGGCGTTGGTCATTAAATTGGTGGTATAGGAATGCTAACGGTGTCGATGAAAAGGCAACGTCATGACTCATAGGGAGGGGCAGGGGCGATCGCGGTCTTGAAGTAAAAAGTAAAAAGGCGCGACCTGAACTGGTCGTTTTGGTAAGTAGGGTCAGCCCTACCGGGGGAGTCACACCCCCCGCCCTCGCGGAAAGTACCAACAATGGTATAGCCACGCCCAAGTAGGTAACGAAACAGGCGGAGTGCAGGCACCGAAAGCAGCCTAAACTGGCAGACTAAAGTTAGTTAGAAGGAGCAAGAGGGTCAAAGGGGATGCGTCACCAGACGATCCAAACCTCAAGGAATATTCGGAAAAACGCCACCAGAAATACGGTAAGAGCTACTGGGAGAAAAACAACCCGGAACTATGAAATCGCTCAGTACCTAAACTGGAAATGTCCTATTTGTGGCGAACCCATATTCAATGTTGCAGTCGGTCGCATCGGCAGAGCACGTTACGTTTTCGATACAAATGTGATTGTGAGTTCCTTACTTTTCAAGAACGGTAATCCCTCGAAATCATTTCGCTACGCTTTGAAACTGGGGAGGTTCTGTTGTGGCTTGAGTTGTACGAATATGGGTTAGTGGTTTCAGTTTGGTTGTGACCATATTTTGCGGCGGAAAACCGACGGATAAAACCCCGTTTTACGAGTTATGGTCTCATTTTGAAATTATAGACCCCTCAAAATCCGTCAGAAAAGTCCTTGTAAATTTGAAATAGTAAGGGTTTAAGCCGCTTTGTTTCGGTTTTCGGTAGTGGTGCATAGTCAGGAAAATTGGATATAATCATTTAGTAAAATAATAACTTGATCTTCTATGAATTGTCCCCGATGCGGTTCTAAAAATGTTGTGAAAAATGGCTACACTTCCAGCGGGAAGCAAAACTTTAAATGCAAGCACTGTAGTAGGCATTTTGTGCTTGAAACTAGACACCAACCTATATCGCCATAAAAAAAGAAATGATAGATAAACTTTTCTTAGAAAAGATATCTTTGGCTGGCATAGCCCGATCCAACGGGGTGTCTCCGAGATGGTTACAATATTACGTCTAGAAAAAAATTAGCATTAGTTCCTCGATTTGTGAATGTCACATGATCAAAAATAGTTTTATTAAGAAAAAAATGTGATAATATATGTTTTTTTGTATCAAAATATTGTAATGTAATAAATAGTTAATTTTGCTGGGCATACATAGATCCTATAATTTTTTTTTGGGATGTTTATTGGCAGCATATATGAGTTGTGATCTAAATAATCATGGGATTATTTACCCCCTGTTTACCGTCAATTTGCTGTTATTTACACAGATTTTTTGCAAGCATTATCGACCATTTTTAGACCAAAAAACACAATTATGTAGCCAAAAATAGTTATTTAACAAATTTATCTAAGATTTTAATAATACTATTAATAAAGATAATATATAAACAACCCAAAAGTTATTTTATTTTAAATAAGTATAAATTTTTTAAAAAATATATTTTACCACTTATAATAGTAACGCATTTTTTAATTATTAAAGCAACTCATAATATCCTGAGTATGCAGCACTAAACGGTTTTCTAAAGCAAAAGCAGTATTTTGACTCATTGACAATTCCCGCGATGTATTGGAAGATAAGTAGCAATGCTTTTCAGTGTTACGTTTCGGGCAAGAGGTAGGGTTTATGGATAAACAATTGAGGAAAATGAACTCTCAACAAATAGCTCTATACAAACGAATTGAGGCATTTTCGTTCGACCAACCAGATACTCAATTATCTTTCAGCAAACGGTTGGCAAGGTATAACGGCTGGTCGTTGATCTATACTCAGAGAGTGATTGAGGAATACAAAAAATTTACATTTCTAGCTGTTGTAGCAGAACATCCGGTAACGCCATCCGATCAGGTTGATCAAGCTTGGCATTTACATCTGAGTTATACGCGATCATACTGGCAAGAGTTTTGTCCAAAAGTTTTACAAACTCCATTGCATCATAATCCAACTCGCGGAGGCTTATCCGAGCAGTTGAAGTTTGATGACTGGTATAGCAGGACATTAGAAAGCTACAAGCAGTTTTTTGATCAGATCCCTCCAGCCGATATTTGGCCTGACCCCAAACACCGATTTGGGCGAGATTTACACTTTATTCGGGTGAACACCCATCAAAACTGGGTTGTTCCAAAGCTATCTTTGAGTTGCCTACCCAAAGTGCAACTTAGACAAGTCGTAATCCTATCTCTTGTATTGACTTTGGCATCCGCCGTCACTGGCTGCCAAAGAATATCTATTATTCCCAATCCATTAAACTTTACAGGTTCGGAATTTTTGACTTTCTACTTCCAGCTATCAATTGTTGCTGTATTCCTAGCATCTTGCCTCCGAGCTTATCTGCGTTTACCTGATGGCAATCTAGTAAAACGGACTGTATCTCTTGATGCTTACGAAGCTGCCTACCTTGCTAAAGGTAAAAATCATGTTGTGGATACTGCGATTGCTAGCCTCGTCCAAAAGGGGCGTGTAACTGCACAGCAAGAACGACGAATCCTGACTTTGAAGGGATCTGTAGAAGAGCTTTCTCACCCTGTAGAGCAAGCAGTTGCGAATGCTATTGCATCAGACGGACGTATTGATAGAGTTCGGAGTGGGCTTACTCAAGCAATAGCAATAGATGTAATTCGGGATCAATTGCGTCAGCTTGATCTTTTAGTGAGTCGAAACCAATCCTCCAAAGCCCAAACTTACCCAGCACTCTTAATAGCTTGTCTATTAGGATTAGGTATTACCAAGATTTTGGTGGGGATCTCTCGTGGGAAGCCAGTTGGTTACTTGTTGATGATGTGTATCGTTGTGGCTATCATTGGGTTAGGCTTTTGGCTGACTCCCGCACATCGCAGTCGTTATGGTGATCGAGTCCTACAAGATCTCCGTACCCGCGTGCGCTCAACAGTCGTTAGTCATACAGATCCTCACCTTCCCCTGGCATTTGCTCTTTTCGGTATGGCAATTTTACCAAACGATATGTTTGCTGACTTAAAGAAACTATTTATTATTGATGGTGGCGGCGGTGGTGATGGCGGTGGTGGCGGCGGTGGTGATGGCGGTGGTGGTGGCGGTTGCGGTGGTTGTGGTGGCTGTGGTGGTTGACAGCCGTCTAACAATTCTGGTGCAACGGATTGACTAAAGCCGCTTTTGGTGTGGCAAAGGTATTGCTGATGTAGAAATCAAGCCATAGCTATACACCGTCAATCAACTACCACGGGCAAATTGAAATTGCGAAATCTGGTAATGCAATCCGATCTACCTCAGTGGGTTAAAGAAACGCCTTGTCATATTACTATAGTTACAGTCGAAGCATTGTCAATCAATCTGTTTGGGAATGTTCAGCTTAAATGAATCAGCTTCATCATGTCTCAAAAGAACGAAACAGTATGTCTCAAAAGAACAAAGCAGCCATTCTGATTGTCACCTTACTGCTTACGGGAGGATTATTAGCAGTTGGGTATTTTGCCTTTACCCAGTGGCAATCACAAACAGCGGCAGACATTAGACCATCTCCCAGTTCCCCAACAGCTAGGGATGACGCTCGACTCAGGGAGATCAGTGGTGGGCAACAGTTATTGTTTTCTAGCACAACTTCCCCGGCGAAACAGGAGGGAATTGATGCGATCGCGGCGGAAAATTATCCCAGAGCGGTTTCGAAGTTGGAAGCCTCCCTACAACAAAATCGCAATGATCCAGAAGCCCTAATTTATCTCAATAATGCCCGCATTGGCGGTGGACAGTCCTATACAATAGCCGTTTCTGTTCCTATCAGTACGGCGGAAAATACAGCCCAGGAAATCCTGCGGGGAGTGGCTCAGGCTCAAAATGAAATTAACCAAGCGGGGGGTATTAACGGGGTTAACCTGCGGGTGGTGATTGCTGATGATGCTAACAACCCTAGTGTGGCTCAACAAGTGGCTCAGTCTCTAGTGGCTGATGACCAGGTTTTGGGGGTGGTGGGGCATTATTCTAGTGATGTGACTTTGGCCGCATCCCAGGTTTATGAACAGGGTCAGTTGGTGGCGATTTCTCCCACCAGTACGTCGATAGAGTTATCTAAGGCGGGGGATTTCATTTTTCGGACTGTTCCTAGCGATCGCTTTACGGCTAATGCCCTGACAAAATATATGGTAGAGTACCTGGGTCTGAAGCAGGCGGCTATTTTTTATAACAAGAATAGTAGTTATAGTCGTTCTCTCAAAGATGAGTTTACTACGGCTTTATATGGGTATGGCGGCGCTGTGGTGACGGAGATTAATCTGGCTGAGGAGAATTTTAATAGCTTTGATGCGGTAGAATCAGCTATACAACGGGGAGCAGAGGCGATCGTATTATTGGCTGATACGGAAACTGTTCCTCGGGCTTTACAGGTGGTGCGTGTTAATGAGAGAAAGTTGCCTGTGTTGGGGGGAGATAGTCTCTACGAACCTGAAGTTCTAGAGGTGGGAAGCGATAGTGAAGGGATGGTGGTGGCTATTCCCTGGCATATTCTTAGCCACACTAATTCGGAGTTTGCCGGTGCGGCGACTCAGTTATGGGGGGGTGATATTAACTGGCGCACTACTATGGCTTATGATGCCACTAAAGCCTTGATTGCTGGTATTTCTGGAGATTCTAGCCGCCGGGGAGTTCAAAGGACACTATCAGAACCGGGTTTTTCGGCTAAGGGGGGCGGCGGAGATATTCGTTTTTCGTCTAATTCTGGCGATCGCAATCACAACTTACAATTGGTTAAGGTTGAAGCAGGAAGGCGATCGAGGGGATTGGATTATTATTTTAATCCACTTCCTTGATGGTTTAACCCGGTGCGTTTTCGGCTACAATTAGCTATAGGATACTTTCGGGATAATCATCAATAGCAAGCAAGGAGATGAGGGTTGTTTGGTCGCCAACGGATTTCTTTTCTATCATTATTTATGGTTGTGGGTATCGGAGCGGTAATGGCTCTATCTTCGATGGAGTCTACTGTGGCTCAGACCAATTTATTGAGCAGTTCTCTGGGCAATGATTTGGGTAAAACTCCCCAGGATCGCCCAATCCCAGAATCAGAAGAAACTTTGCACTTAGTTCAAGTTAACGAGGCTCAACCAACTAGAGAGGATAACTTTTTGGATCCCAATCCTAACCCGTTACAGTTTCCCACGTTGCCAGCAGAAGTAGAAATTACGGAAACTTATCCGATTACTTTAGCAGAGGCGATCGCCCAAAGCCTGCGGAATAATCGCCAACTGGAAGAAACTCGTTTAACCTTAGAACGTGCCGAAGCCGAATTGCGAGAAGCCAGAGCCGCACTCTATCCTAATTTATCGGTGCGATCGAATTTAGTCAGAACTAATCAGAATGGCACCAGAGAGGTCAACAATGATGAATTTAATCAAGATGTCAACACCACCTCTTTAGATGGCACCGTCGAATTAAATTACAATCTGTTTTCCTCTGGTCGTCGCTCCGCACAAATCAAAGCCGCAGAATCTCAAATCCGCTTAAATCAGCTAGAAGTGGAACGGATCATGTCTGAGCTTAGATTAAATGTCACCGAAGCTTACTACGACCTTCAACAAGCTGATGAAGAGGTTCGCATTGCCAAGTCCTCCGTAGACAGTTCCCAAAAAAGTTTGGCAGATGCCCAAGCCTTAGAACGGGCTGGAGTTGGCACTCGCTTTGATGTCATCCGAGCCGAAGTTCAACTGGCAAATTCCCAGCAAGAATTAAACCAGGCAATTTCTCAGCAACAAATTACTCGGCGACAACTAGCACAGCTTCTCAGCTTACCCCAATCCTTAAATATTGTTGCCGGAGATCCAGTCAAACCTGTAGAAGATTGGTCTTTATCTCTGGAAGAAAGTATTGTATTAGCCTATAAAAATAGAGCCGAACTAGAACAGCAATTAGTCCAAAGAGATATTTCTGAATTCCAACGGCGTGCCGCCCTAGCAAATTTAGGCCCGCAAGTGGATTTATTTGGCAATTATCAATACAGTTGGGTGAATCAAGGTGGCGATGTTTTGTTGTCTACTTCTGGAGATTCTACCACCAGACAAGGGGCATTGGCTTTTGGGGCGAGGATGCAATGGAACCTCTATGATGGGGGGGCTTCCAGTGCCAGAGCCCGGCAACAGAAAAAAAATATGGAAATTGCCGAAACTCGGTTTGCTAACCAGCGTAACCAAGTCCGCTTTGAAGTAGAACAAGCGTTTTTTAATTTGCAATCTAATCGCAGCAATATTGAAACCGCTCAAATCGCTTTAGAGCAAGCGAAGGAAAGTTTACGATTAGCCCGATTGCGATTTCAAGCCGGGGTGGGAACTCAAACTGACGTGCTCGATGCGGATACAGAATTAACCCGTGCTGAAGCAAATTTAGTCCGGGCAATTCTCGGTTACAATCGTTCCCAGGCGGCGATGCAACGAGCGATTACTAATTTTGAGCCGGAGACGACTTTTAGTTTGTAACTTTTATTTCCCAAACCAGAAACCGGGTTTCTGCGAAAATTTTTGGCCAACAACCACAAAATTAATTCAGAAACCCGGTTTTTTGTTCTTTATCTTAATTCAACGGTAAAAGAATATTCATACCCTCGGAAATTAGATTCTAGATCGATCGCATAATCCCCACTGGTGGATATTTGACTACTCCAGCTAATCGGACCGGGAGCACCTCCTTGGTTGCTCAGTTCTCGTTGCCGATTCACATCACTGGCGGCAAAAATAAAGGGAAATGGCCCAGAATTTGCCGTCACAGTGATGGTCTGACCTTGTTGGGCGCTAATGGTGTATTCATGGCTGCCAGTACCGATGAAGCGATCGCGAATCGTCACCGAATTACTATTACTGGGTATCGTAATCCTCTGAGTCTTTTGGTTACAGCCGCTTTCCGTCACATTTTTGGACACCCAACCTTCCAGGGGTTCATTCCCCAGGGTACGCACTTTAAACCAGTTGTTTTGCTCCCCCTCTACGGACAATTGAGTGCGATTTTGCACCTGACCGATAATGTTACCGTCCCTCACCTCCGGGGTAGAACGGACATTCGTGGGCGGATTGGGATCCGAGACGATCGCCATCGTAATTTTACAAGTATCCTTGACCGCATTTGAGGCGGTGGTCGGTCTATTCATCGGCGGATTCGTCGGCACCGTCGCTGGTGCCACCTGCACGGGCGGACTTGACTCAGGAGTGGTTTCTACCGCAGTCGGTTCATTAGTCTCCGTGGCTCCATTAGTTTCCGTTACCTGATTGGCGGTCGGTGGGGGTGTCGTCGGGGCGCAGGCTAAACAGAGCATCCCGGTTAAGCAAATCATTCCGGCCTTTTGCAGCCAAGTAGATGGAAATGTAGTGGTTTGATTGTGATAATTTTTCATAACAGTATCCAAACTCTCTTTAAAGCTTTGACGCTTGATAATTTTATTCGTTGCTGAAGTATCTCAGTCTTATAGTATTTCCCTAAAAAACTATTTTTAGGGGGAAAACGCTAAATTTTTGTCTGATAATTTAGGGCTTTTTTTGAAAGAGAATATATGGCAATAATATCACCTAATTTCAACCATAAAATCATATTTAAATCCTTTAAAATTAGAATTCATATCCAAGTAGTAATCTCCACTAAAAGGCAGTTTTCCAGACCATAAGCTTCGATTGCTATCGGTGTAAGGATCGCCCGCTAAAACTTGTCCTTTGGGAGTAATAATAGTGGGAAATACACTATCGGCATTTAACTTCTCAACCACCATTGTTTGCCCAGCGGCAGCCCTGAGAATGTACTGATGACTCCCCCCACCAATAATTTCTCCTTTGACGATCGCAGAAATTCCATTTTTGGGAAACTGAATCCTTTTACTTACGTCGGAGCAACTGCTTTTTGTCCGGTTTTTAGACACCCATCCTTGCACAGGTTGATCTATCTTAAACCAGCCATTTTCTTCACCAACTACAGAAATAAAAGTACCATTTTTTAACGTAGTAACTTGATTATTATCCGTCACGCGAGGACTAGACCGAACATTCAATGGCGGATTCGGGTCAGCAACTACTGCCTGGGTAATTTTACAGCCCTGGGTGGGTGGGTTGACGACAGTCGGAGGGATGGTTTCGGCGGCTGCGGTTGGTGTAGGTCTCGCCGTAGGTGTGGGTGCTGATGTGGGTGCTGATGTGGGTGCTGATGTGGGTGCTGATGTGGGTGCTGATGTGGGTGTGGTCAAAGTACCTGAAGTCTCTGGATTGCTCTGTGAGGGGGTTTTACTGGTTGAAGACTCAGAGATTTGGGCTTGGGAAGAAGGGAAATTGTCTTCCGGCTGCGATCGCGGCGATTGCAGTGCCACCATTACCCCGCCAACGGTTCCGGCGATCGCCGTAGCCGCAAACATTAAAAATACAGTGTTGTGATGACTCATAGATTGCCCAACCTCAATAGATTGACTTCCTAAACCAGGCGATCGCTCTGACCAACCAGTCTTAATCCCGATCTTAATCCCGATCTTAATCCCGATCTTAATCCCGATCTTAATCCCGATCTTAATCCCGATCCTTATCTCGATCCTAACTCATGGATGCTTATACAATGTTGCTTTATCAGTCCGACCACTCCGGAAAAACCCTGAGAAAGTTTGGAAGGGCGATCGCTTTCGCCACAATTTTGGGTAAGCTCTGAGAAAATAATGAAGTTTAAATCCGGGATTGAAAAAATTTTAGCTGCTAGTCTTTCTACCTTGTGCTAACCAAACAGCGAGCCGCTGTACAGGTCATCGGGCTGCCGATCGCCAGCCTGCGATCAAGTCGTCCTAGGATTTTTGCCAAGGTTTCCGCTATTGTGTTAGACAAAAACTACGGAATCCTCCGGAAAGCTGATGACCAGAGGTGTCCGTGGTTTATTTTTTGATTGTCGTCTCGTGGAGATGTCAAATATGTCGTCAGGTGCATTTCCATATAGGGTTCAATGGCGCTCAGTGTTCTCCCTCGTGTTGGAACCTCCAAGTGATAGATTGGTGCGATCGCCTAGATCAATCAACTTCTCTGGGTAAAAATAACCAACCAGTCAACGGATATTAGCGGCGAGAAAGCTTTCTCGCTCCTACACCATCAATTTCCTAAGCAATGCTGATGGACAAGTAGACAAAAATCTAGAGGAATCTAGCCCGGGCTATTTTCTCAGAGGCGATCGCGCCCCCACAAGCCAATTTGGATATCATTGGCTTCAAGCTTACCAGTTTTATGAGTTTATAGGTTCAAATCATGGAAGAGAACATAGCAATCAGCCAAGATGAACGTAAGGATTTTTCCGTCGGAGTTTCTTATAGCGCTGGCCTAGGAAAAGATACCGTAATTGGTACATTGTCCGATGATAATCTGCAAGGCAACGAAAACAACGACGAACTATACGGTAACAAAGGCAATGATGTCCTCAATGGCAATCAAGATGATGACATAGTTTACGGCGGTGAGGGAGATGACGCCATCAATGGTGGTGCCGGAAACGACACACTCTACGGCGATGGGAAAAATAACGACACAGACACAGACCCTTTAACCAGTGGGTTCGGTAACGATGTCATCTCCGGGGATCTTGGGGATGACTGGATCTATGGCAACCAAGGAGATGACCAACTCGATGGGGGTGATGGAGAAGATCGCCTCTGGGGTGGGCAAGGCAACGATTTGCTCTCCGGTGGCAATGGCAACGATGACCTCAACGGCGACCTGGGAGACGACATCATCGTCGGTGGCAATGGCAACGATACCGGCAATGGTGGCGATGGCAACGACCAAGTATTTGGTGAAGAAGGCGATGACTTTCTCATCGGTGGCAAAGGCAGCGATCTGATCGATGGGGGTGCTGGCAATGACCAGATCCTAGGGGATGACCCCAGCTTGTCCTTTGGCTTTGGCAACAATAACGACATCATCCTAGCCGGTGATGGCGATGATATTGTCCTCGCAGGTTTTGGCGACGACCAAGTATTTGGCAACGCAGGCAATGACATCATTGATGCCCAGGACGGCAATGATCTCATCTATGGTGGCCAAGGCAACGATACCGCCAGTGGTGGCGGTGGCAATGACCGGATGTTTGGGGACAAAGGCAATGATGTGCTGATCGCCGGATCTGGAGATGACGAAGTTTCTGGCGGAGAAGGAAATGATCAGATCAGCGGCAACGAAGGCAATGACATCATCAATGGTAACGATGGAGACGATACGGTCTATGGGGGGCAAGGCACCGATATTTTGCGGGGGGGTGCTGGCAGGGATTTAGTCTTTGGCGATAAAGGCAACGACACCTTAATTCTTGACCCAGGAGATACCGTCACTGGCGGGGAAGGGGATGATGTTTTCCGCCTGATTCGGGGTAACGGTGCGTTTAACCCCGCTGAAGCAGCGAACATCAGTGATTTTCGGGCTTACGGCACAGATTTGCTTCAGCTAGATGGAGCCCTGAAGTTTGAAGACCTGAATATTTTTGATGGCATTGGAGAAAATGCTGGGAAGGTGATCGTTCAAGATAAACTCACCGGCCAAACCCTAGCCGTATTAAATGGCATTACTGCTGCTGACTTAACTCGCGACAAGTTCCTCCCAGTGTCCCAACCCCAAGCCCCCGCCTCCCAGGAGAATCAAGAATTGCAACCCAGCATTCCGGCCACCAGCGGACCTGGCGCAGTCACGCCGCCGCAGCCAGTTCAACAAGAACCAGCAGTGATCTCGTTTAGCTTGGGGGAATTCATCCTCAACGAGAACGGTGAACAGATAGGAGCCCCGATTACCGTGAAACGTACCGGCGGCTTGACTCAAGAAGTAAGCGTTGATGTGGCTCTCACCAGCGGAACCGCCACACGAAAAAGCACGGTAGCGGAAGGCGAACAGTTTGATTTCGACGACACCGATTTCCCCTTGAAGGTTACCTTCGCAGCCGATGAAAGCGAACAAAAGGTGGTAATTCCCCTGGAGGACGATGACCTCGATGAACCCGCAGAAACCATTGAGTTAGCATTGACCAATCTTCAGGGAGAAAATGCTAAACTTGGCGACCAAACCACTGCCACGGTAAAAATTCAAGATAATGACGATCCGGGTAACTTAGAGTTTGCGGCTGCGGAATATATCGTAGAAGAAAATAAGGGATCGATTGATGTTCAGGTGAGACGCAACGGTGGCACCAAGGGGAAGGTCTCGGTTAATTTGATTTTGGATGCGGCGGCTACCCCCACGCCTGGGACGCAATTGGCTACCCCTGGGACTGATTACACCAATATCTTTGGTAGTAGCGGCTTGCGTGTGGAGTTTGCCAATGGCGAAAGTGTGAAAACCATCAGCATTCCCATTTTGGACGATACTCCCCCCACCCCAGATGGGACGAAAGAGATTAAGTTAGCCTTGGCTAATCCCAATCCCTCCACGGCGCAATTTGATTCCATCAAAAATACGACAGTCAAGATATTAGATGATGATATTCCGACGCTGACCATTAGTAAAATCGACGATCTGGCCGATGAAGCCGACCCCAGTAATACAGCTACTTTTGAAATTAGCAGTAGCTTAGGTGCTCAACAACCGCCTCAACTGGTCAATCTTCAAATTGGTGGCACCGCTAAACTTGGGGCTGACGATTCCGCTAAACCACCTCAGCCCCCAAGTGATTATATTATTTCCGGAATCACAGACCCGACAAAAACTGCCGTCACCATTAGCGGAGGTACGACCCAGTTTACGGTTTCCGTACCCAAGGATCTCAATGATACCGAGACAGAAGGGCCGGAAACTATCATCATTGACCTGCTACCCGGTACGAATCCCACAGCCTACAATATCGGCGCCGATAAAAGTACCACCCTCAACCTGTTGGATGATGATAAACCTACGGTTTCCCTGGAAGCCTCTGGGCGAATTGCGGAAAATAATTTGGCTCAAGCCGTTGATTTGACATTTACCCTCAAGGGGGCAATCAAAGCACCAATTACAGTCAATTACACCGTTGGCGGATCCGCTGAGAATGGATCTGACTATACAATCAGTGCCACTAGCGTGACGTTTAATCCCTCGGATTTTAATTCAGCGACTAACACAGCAACCAAAAAAGTCAAGGTGTCTCCGTTGGACGATCTCACCCGTGAACCCAATGAAGTGATCGATGTCGTCTTACAAGAGCCACCAGGGGGCGAATATGCCCTAGATCCTGAGAAAAATCAGACGACGGTGACGGTTTTAGATAATGAAACATCGGTATTAATTTTTACTCCCAGTGACCCCCTTGCCCTGGAAGCAGGAAATGCCTCGGAAATTGGGGGAGAATTTAAGATTAGCCGTTTTGGCGGTAGCGCTAACGAGGTGGTCGTGAATTACCAGATTGATAACACGGTAAAGGATTCCGCAACTCCTGGTATTGACTATGACACCAGCAAGCTGCCTAATTTTAATGCCGCCTCACTGACCGGAAGCATTACCATTCCTGTGGGTCAAGAAGCAGTCACAATCCCAATTACACCTCTGAATGATCGGGTCGGCGGTGAGACGTTGACTGAATTTATTACCTTTAAGTTGCTTAAGGGCAACGGGTATGAAGATCCCCTCGGGGCTGAAGCCACGATTCAATTGATTAATAATGGTGGCTAATTTTTGCTTCTGGTGGTTATTGGTTATTGGTTATTTGTTATCTGGCATTTAATTCCCAGAACGAATAACCAATAACCAATAACGTTTCTGGTGATGAATCGCGCTTCACTTTTCGTTACGATGGAAAATAACTAAACTAGAAAACTAAATCTGGAAATTTAGCCCAGTTAGCCAAAAGCCAATGAGTTCTCAAATTCTGGTAGAAAAGAAAAAGTTAGATCAGCCCCCGTTAGAGATTCACTATCTGGGCGATCGCGTCTTGCGTCAAAATGCCAAGCGCATTGCCCGGGTTGATAGCGAAATTCGCGAGTTGGTGCGGGAAATGCTGCAATCCATGTATAGTGCTGATGGCATTGGGTTAGCAGCGCCCCAAGTGGCCATTCAAAAACAATTGATTGTGGTGGACTGCGAACCGGATAACCCCGCTACTCCCCCGGTGGTGTTGATTAATCCGACGATTAAGAAATATAGTCGGGAATTGTCGGTTTTCCAAGAAGGTTGCCTAAGCATTCCTGGCGTGTATTTGGAAGTGAAGCGCCCAGAGGCGATCGAGGTGGCTTATAAAGATGAGCATGGCCGACCAAAAACTTTAACCGCGAATGGTTTATTGTCTCGTTGTATTCAACATGAAATGGATCATCTCACGGGGGTTCTGTTTGTTGACCGGGTAGAAAATTCTCTCGCTTTAACCGAAGAACTGACAAAACATGGTTTTTCGCCGAAAGCTGTTCATAAATTGACTTAAGTCTAACGAAAATCTTTCTTGTTTACGGTTGACAGTGAACTGTCAACCATTTTTTAGCTTACCTAATTCTTACCTAATTCTTACCTAAATATTGTCATGCCAATCGATCCAAAAAGTTATCTCTATCTCGGTGGTGCTTGTATCGCCGGAATTGCAGCGGTCGGTTCAGTGTTTGAATTATCTTCTGGAACTCCGCAGCTTGGTACGGCGATCACAAGTGTGATTCTTACTCTAAGTGTGCCATTGGGTGGTTTTTTATTTGTTGCCGCTATTCGTAATGCTCAAGGTAATTAATCTCAGCTAAGATTAATTAGATTAATTATAAAAAAGGGAATAATTTTTCCCTTTTTTCCTTTGGTGATTATTTATGTACAGCGTTTTTATGATTAGGGCACCACAAATATAGTTATTTCAATTAAGATTAATACAATTATCTAGGGGCGCAAGCCGCCGCGCCCCTACGATATCTGTTGATTTGCTTCTTTGGGCGCGGCGGTTTGCGCCCCTGATGCTTTGTCTCAAGTACAATTGAAATAAATATATAGCGGTTATGATCCCGATGAAGTACAGAGGTCTTCTGGATTCCCGCGCGGGAATGACAGGGTTTTTTTATACTTCATAACTCTGCCAAGTGCTATATTGGTAAGGGCGAAGCATTCCCGGCAAAAATTCACGCTTCTAACCATCTAACTTCTGCCAGTATTGGTAAGGGCGAAGCATTCCCGGAAAAAATTCACTCTTCTAACCATCTAACTTCTGCCAGTATTGGTAAGGGCGAAGCATTCCCGGCAAAAATTCACTCTTCTAACCATCTAACTTCTGCCAGTATTGGTAAGGGCGAAGCATTCCCGGCAAAAATTCACGCTTCTAACCATCTAACTTCTGCCAGTATTGGTAAGGGCGAAGCATTCCCGGCAAAAATTCACGCTTCTAACCATCTAACTTCTGCGGGAATGCTTCGCCCCTACAAGCGCCCGTTCAAATCGATGTCAACGAAAATTTGATCATAATTTTCTCCATTTTCTCCGGGATGAACCAGGGCGAAGCATTTTGACCCAAATTTGAGGATTTTTCCAGAAATTTTTGCCAAAATGCTTCGCCCCTACAATGTCCCTCTAGGTTGGGAATGGGATATAATGGATCATCTTGGATTGTCTGCCAAAATTTATTTATCATTAAAATCATTTAAAATTCCATGACCCAGAAAGATCCTGAAGAGGCTTATCTACGACAAATCTTTCATGGAACGGGAAACACAGGTCAGCCAGATATCCCCGGTCAACCACCCCAGCGTTATCCCTTGTCTTCAACGGTTGAGGTGGTGCTAGGACGAGATCCGAGTTGTCAAATTCTGGTACAGCCCCAACAATATGTGATGGTTTCTCGGCACCATGCGGTGATTAGACCTAAGCAAAATCTCCCTAATGGTCAAACCTATTGGGAAATTTGCGATTTGAATAGTTCTAATGGGACTTTTGTTAATGGGAAACGGTTGCGCGGTTCTCAAAAGTTGATGGTGGGCGATCGCATTTCTTTGAGTAAAAATGGCCCAGAATTTATTTTTGAAGATGTTAGCCCACGTCAAACAATAGTCAACAATACTCCGCCAAGCCAAGGCGGTAAACAGTCAGGAATATTACCATCTCAATCGGCAAATAATCTCACTTTTACCCAATTATTCCCGATTCTTTCTACAGGTCGGGATTTAAGGCGGAAAGCTTATTTAATTCCCGGTAGCATTACGGTGTTATTTGTAGTTTTGATGTTTGCTACTTTGGGCAATGCGAGTTTATTTAATCTGTTACTTGCGGCTTATTTGAGCATTAGTGGTTATTATTGTGTTTACCAACTTTGTGGCAAACATAAGCCCTGGTGGTGGCTTTTCGGCTGTGCGATCGCCACTATGGTGGTGCTATTAAGTCCGCTTTTATCTGTGTTTATTTTTATTTTCCGAGACATTTTGCCCGGTTCACTTCCCGATCCGACAAATGTCTCGTTTTTCCATTTACTTACTGCCATGTTTTTTGGCGCCGGTTTAATGGAAGAATTGGTAAAAATTTTGCCCGTTTTGATGGCATTGGTGATAGGCCGATCGCTGCGATCGCCCTGGAGAGAACGCTTAGGAGTTTGGGAACCCCTGGATGGGATTTTATTAGGCAGCGCCTCAGCGGTTGGATTTACCCTGTTAGAGACTTTAGGACAATATGTACCGCAGATTGTTCAAGAAGTCGGAGAACTCCAAGGATTACAGTTATTAATTCCTCGGATATTAGGATCTGTGGCCGGTCATACGGCTTACAGTGGTTATTTGGGCTATTTTGTCGGCTTGAGTGTGTTGCAACCCAAGCAACGTTGGTTGATTTTAGGGGTGGGATATCTTTGTGCCTCTGGTTTGCACGCCCTCTGGAATTCTACAGTAATTTTGGGATATCATGTCCTGGCCATTGTGGGCATTTTATCTTATGCGTTTTTAGGCGCTGCCATTTTGAAAGCGCGATCGCTCTCCCCCACGCGAGCAGAAAATTTTGCCACTCGGTTACGAGGGCAATGATGGCTGAATGAGATGGCTGAATGATTGCCTGAGTTATGGGCTAGATCATTTTTTCGGAAACAATTATTGACCCAATTCTTCTATTTGGTTTAATTCGGCTAAAGCATAACGGGCGATCGCAAAACTGACGCGAGCTCTTTCAATCTCTGATAGTTCCGTCCACTGGCAAACACCGGAATTCAACCCATCTGCTCCTACCAGGGTTGATTCCGCAGAGTTGCCCCGCATGGCAAAGGCGAATGGACGCGCTAATACTTGCAAGTCTTCCTTAGCCCAGTCCGGTAACAAGTGATGAACGCATTGCACCAGTTGCTCCGCTAATGGCATCTGGTTCAGTTCTTGACAGCCGGTTTGAATGACTTCGATCGCCGAGGTGGCGATCTCCTCTAACCATGTCACCGGCACAAAATCCGCAAATTTGGCATAAATTGCTTGTTTTAGTTGGGCAATTGCGCGATGTTCTTGATGATGTTCTTGATGATGTTCTTGATGACTTTCTTGATAGTTTTCTTGATAATTTGCTCCATCGACTTCCTGCCAAACTTTTTCTAATTGAGCTACCCAGATTGGGGTTCTCGCGGCCAAAACCTCATCGGTAAGCTCTTCCAACCCACAATCTTGTTCGATCGCTTGAAAATAAACTTCTGACTCTGGGTCTGCGGGATTCCACGGATAGGCAATTTCATCTATTACCAGTGAATCCAATAATTCCAACTCTACCGGAAATGAGTCTGGGAAAAAGCTAGACTTTTTTGATTGATTAAACATTTTGATTCTGCTCCTGATCTTGGGATTGCTCCCGTTCTATTCTTACCGCTACCTACAACGGTATTTTTGATAGTTCCGCATATATTATGAAGGAAAATATGAAGGAAAAATTGACTCAGGGTCATTTGTTATTTGTTATTTGTTATTTGTTGTTATTTGTTTGTTGGTTATTTTTTGTTAATTATTTGTTATTGGTTATTTGTTGTTTGTTGTTAAGCATTTGTTATTTGTGATTCGCTGAAATCATAACAAACAACCAACAACCACCAACCAAAGAATCCCTACCCAACAACCAACAACCACCTTGCCCTTCGACTTCGCTACCTTCGACTTCGCTACCTTCGGCTTCGCTACCTTCGACTTCGCTCAGGGCTCAACTTCCGCGAAGCGATGTCCTGACCCCTGACCCCTGACCCCTGACCCCTGACCCCTGACCCCTGAGCCGGTCGGGATGCGAAGGGTCGAAGGGTCGGGATGCGAATGGCCGAAGGGCAACCAACAACCAACAACCACCAACCACCAACCAACAACAAATATTACTGTCCTTCAATTACAAACTTTAAGGTTAAACCCTGGGAACTGCCAAATTTAATCTGATCCCCTGACTTGAGGGGGACTTCTTGATGGTGAATTTTTTGCCATCCTTGCGGGGCTAAAATTAACGTGCCATAACGAGAAAAGTCCCGCAAAAAATAGGCCGGTTCTTGGTTTTCTTGACCAGAAATATCCCGATAAAATATTTCTGCGTGTTGTTGCGATACCCAACGTTCTTGAATCACTAAATCATTTTCCGATCGCCTTCCTACGGTTAAGCGTCCCCCTTGAATGTGCCACACTTGTTCCGGGGAAAATTGTTGGCTGTAATCCTCCACAGGTCGCAACGATGCCACTGGTGCAGAAAAGCTTAAGGCTGTGGTTGAATTGTCTGGCAATTGAGTAATTAATGATTCCAAAGATTGAATCAGTTCCCCGTTAAAGTCTGGGTGCATATATAACACCGGCAATGACCAAGCGGGTTGATTAAATTTGTAAAGCGTTAATAACTTTTGGCGGGCGATCGCCACTGCCCGATCAATCGCCATTCGGTTGGCTAACCCCGCAGCAAAGGCTTGAATAAAGCTTAACGCTTCTTCGTCGGTAATTTCATCCCGCATGGCCAAAACTGCGGGCAATCCGTGATGAATCAGCACTTCCGCTAAACTACTGCGGGGAATCGCTTGTTGATTTTCCCGGATAAATGGTTGCGCCCCCCAGCAAGTGTTAAAAACCGCCAAAACTACGCCATTGGCAACGAGAAGTTGGGCTAATTCTGTACCGCTAAGGGTGGTATTTGGTCGCAGTAAAAGTTGACCCCCATCGGGGGCTTTTACCCCATGACCTGCATAAAAAATAATATTATATTTGCCGGTTTCTAATTGTTGGATTAGTTCAGCTTTGGTCGGTTGAATTAATGTATGCACATAAGAAGGCACCGTGGGCATTGGTAGATGGCGATCGCCTTCCTTTTGGCTGACAATCGGCTGTTGTAAAATTTTTCTTAAAGCATCCGCTTCTTTGGCCAATTGTAGAGGAATGTTAGGTTTTTCCGGTTCGGCATCACTGCCCAAAACCAGCAGGATATTTAAATGATGACTACTGGTGACATTAGATAATGGGTCTACATCACTGGTGGTGCGACTAAATCGCAATTGTGGATTGAGAGAAATCGCCGGTTTCCCAGCCTTTGGTTGGCCGATCTCCCACGGCAAGGCGATTAAATTCGGATCTCTAATATCTAATTGCACTCGTAAGGGTTGTTGCTTGCCGATCGCAATGCCTAGACTTTGGGCGAACGTGCTTTCAATTGCATCTTTAAAGATAAATTCCCAAAGATTTGTGCCCAGTTCCAGCATCAATCTCGAACTATAGCTGATGGATTCACCGATCTGATTCGGGAAAACGGCAATTTCTGAGCCAAAAGCCGGGGGGTTGGGAGAAAACATTTGCTGCCATGCTTGGCACCTTTTGTTGAGGCTGTCTGACCAAAGACAGTCGTGATGGACGTAGCCTCCAGGATAAGGTGCTTTGACGACCCAAATGGCGAAATGACTCCCAGGGTGATTTGTCCCACCCGTTCTGATGGGGATGTCCTGGGTCGGGGTCAACGACCCTTGACCCAGACTTTCTTTTAATGGCGCGATCACAATGCTCAGACACGGCATCTCAGACTGAGACATTCAACTAGGACTCTCTGTTTAAACCGATTTTCTTCCAGTTTATCTGCGATCGGTTCAGGGATTACAGTTTTTGGTGTTGCTACGTTTTGAGGGATGGTTTTCCCGAATGGGGCGATCGGCCGACAGAATGGGGGCAGGTTTCGCGGGGGCAGGCTTCAGGTCAAGTTTCCCAGCTACTTTAGGACTTACGCAAGGGATAACCTTGGCTGATATTGATGCAGAAAGAGTCAAAGCGTTTCGGGAGTGGGCGGCGAGTCACTCAAGCGATCGGGCATCTTTATCCGATAAAGCGATTAGCCGAGAAAGCATTTAAGTAGACGGGCAGAAATAAATGCACCACAGACCCCATTAGAGGAAAGAGGATGCATAGGCAAGAGGATGCATAGGAAAGAGGATGCATAGGAAAGAGGATGCATAGGAAAGAGGATGCATAGGAAAGAGGATGCATAGGAAAATTCTCTATTCTCTATTCTCTATTCTCTATTCTCTATTCTCTATTCTCTATTCTCTATTCTCTATTCTCTATTCTCTATTCTCTATTCTCTATTCTCTATTCTCTCTCCTTCCTACAGGCGGGAATCCAAAGCCTATCGACGGGGAACGAAAAGTGCAATTAATTATGTTCACCTACTTACGAATAAAGGGGTTAATGTCATTTTTAATTGATACTAATATACGCGGTAAAGTAATGTCATTTTTAATTGATACTAATATACGCGGTAAAGTAATGAATTGGCAGCAAAAAAACCGGGGTTATGGGATAATTTTGAGACTTTAGCTAAGATTTACGTCAATTACCCGGTTTCTGCTCGATATGGACGCAACGGTGGCGGCAATTGCTAAATTAGAGGCAGCGAGTTAGGAAAATCTCAGGAGGTTGGGATTATGAGTCCGTTATTAGCGCAAGTTTTACGGGAAATTGAGCAACTGGCGGACTATCGCTTGCGGGTGTATCGACGGTTTCCGCACAAGCGAATGGTGCAAGTGGTGGTTTATTTAAAACCGAGTAATTCACCGTTAGTGAGACAAGATTATTTTCGCATAGAAGAATTGCCACCTTTCGGGTGATTCGGCTGTGGGAACAACCGAAAGAAATTTTTTTCCAGTTACCGGGTTTGTTGCCCTTTGCGGTTTTGAGTAATACAAACAACCGCTATGAAGTTTTAAAGCAAGTGGCAACTGAATTGGATAAAATAGAGGAAAGGCGCGATCGCAGTAACCTCACCGCAGCCAGTCAGATTTTAGCTGGGTTAGTATTAGATGAATATACGATTAGTGAGATTCCGGAGGAGGGATATTATGAGAGAGTCAGTCATTTATCAAGCAATTCTCCGCGAAGGAGAACTGATTGGAGAAGCACGAGGTGAGCAACGGGGTAAGCAACGGGGAATCCTTTAAGGCAAACAACAAATTGCCCGAAATCTCCTGAAGTCAGGAATGACCGTAGAGCAGGTGGTGAAGTTGACAGATTTGCCTCTGGAGGTCGTGCAAAGTCTCCGGGACGAGAATAGTCTTTAGTCGATGGAGAAACCGGGTTTCTTGGCAATAACTTTGATACTTTAGCTAAGATTTATATAAGTAACCCGGTTTCTGAGCAATTATGAGAATTTATGAACATTAAATTAGTGGAATCTTTGGCCCAGGTCGTCCAATCGCTTTCCCCAGAAGAGCGATCGCTTTTAGAGGAAAAGCTGAAAACCCACCAGCAGCAAACCTCAGCCGAGGGAAAAGAGCGTCCTTTTTATGAAACTGCGACTCCAGCAGAATGGGCGAAAGCATTTCGGGAGTGGGCTGAGAGTCACCCGCGCAACCAGCCTTATTTATCCGATGAAGCGATTAGCCGAGAAAGTATTTATGGAGAAAGGGGCTAATGTCATTTTTGATTGATACTAGGGCGTGTCATCAATTAAGCCAAATGACAGAAGCGATGAGATAAATTGCTCCTAAAAAATTACGAGCAGTCTTATCATAACGAGTTGCAATCGCTCTATATTGCTTCAGACGGGCAAAAAAGTTCTCAATTAAATGACGGGCTTTATAAAGCTCTTTGTCATATGGGTAAGAGACTGTGCGATTCCCTTTTGAGGGAATCACCGCCTCACATTTTTTGGCGGAAGATATCGCTTTCGAACTCGCTCATCTGCATCATATGCTTTGTCTGCTAAAACTGCCTCCGCTTCTATCTCTGGTAACAAGACATCCGCTCCCTCTAAGTCATGGGCTTGCCCCGCAGTTAAATGAAATCCGGTCGGATTCCCCAGTGCATCACAAGTGGCATGAATCTTAGTGCTCAACCCCCCTTTGCTACGTCCAATGGCTTGGTCTTCTCCCCCTTTTTTTCCGCCCCGGCACTGTGTTGATGGGCTCGCACAATCGTACTATCAATCATGGCATATTCATCATCCGCATCTTCTGCCAGTAACTGGAAGATATTCTCCCACACCCCAGAACGACACCAACGACTAAATCGAGTGTGAATCACCCTAAAATCACCAAATCTGTCGGGTAAATCACGCCAAGGAATACCGGCACGATAGCGATAGAGAACTGCTTCAACAAAGAGACGATTATCTTTGGCCGTAACTCCGACATGTCCTTTTCTGCCCGGAAGCAGAGGCTCAATTTTTTCCCATTGGTCGTCTCTGAGAGCGTAACGGCGCATAATTCACCTGATGATCTAAAAAGTTTTCTGCTTCTACCTCTGCATTTCTCCTGCTTTTTGTCAAGTCTTCCAATTGATGACACGCCCTAATATTCTGCTGCGGAGTGCAGACCCCACCCATCCTATGCACGCTAATGCCATCAATGCCACCACAAGTTTACGCGGTCAAAGCCATCAGCTTTGTATCATTCCCCAAAATTTAATCGAGTTTTGGAATGTTTACACCCGCCCTGCGGACAAGAATGGTTTAGGGCATACCCCAACGGAAGCTGCTGCCGAAGTAAATCGGTTAAAAGGGCTTTTTTTGCTCTTACCAGATACGTTAGCCATTTATTCTGAGTGGGAAAGGTTGGTGCTGACTTATGGGGTGAGGGGAGTTAATGTCCATGATGCGCGGTTGGTGGCAGCAATGGTGGTGCATGGATTGACTCATATTTTAACTTTTAATATCAGGGATTTTGCCCGGTATGCAGAAGTGACGGCAGTGCATCCGATGGATGTGCGATCGTAGATTTTGGGGGCAAAAGAAACCGGGTTTCTCCCATAACTTTGAGACTTTAGCTAAGATTTGTTGAAGCAACCCGGTTTCTTTGCCAAAGGAGAATTTATCAATATTACAGCAATTTTCTATTGAATAAACCACGAACATTTGTAGGGGCGAAGCATGACCGCAGACAAATTATTGCTGAAAATATTAATCTGAATTCGGTCATGCTTCGCCCGATTGTGGTTTAGTAAGAAAGAGAAACCCTGTAAATTAGTGGGTTCTTTAGCCAAAGTTATCCGATCGCTTTCTCCAGAGGTGCGATCGTCGCCTGTTGGAGATAAAACATGGGTATTTTTTATGCTTTGGCAGGGGGGAATATCGTCTATTTAGATACGGCAAAGCGTGTTTTTTTTATTAAAACGCTATGCCCAATTATTTGAACATATCTGGGCTGGATTTATTCGGTTAATAAGCCAAATTATCATTAAAATAATATAATAAAAATTATCAATAATTTAAAGCCAATAAATGTACGACAATACTTGCAAATTCATCGCCGAAACATTCCCGGACGCTATAGCAACTTGGCTGCTAGGAAAATCCGTGAAATTAACCCAATTAAGTCCCAATTAATTATCCCTAGAACCGATTAGGGCTGATTCTTTAATCCTGCAACAGTCTGAAGATTTGGTGCTTCATGTCGAATTTCAAACCAAACCTTCAGAAGAGATTTTCTTTCGGATGGCGGACTATCGCTTGCGGGTGTATCGAAGGTTTCCGCACAAGCGAATGGTGCAAGTGGTGGTTTACTTAAAACCGAGTAATTCACCGTTAGTTAGACAAGACTATTTTCGCATAGAAGAATTGCCACCTTTCGGGTGATTCGGCTGTGGGAACAACCGAAAGAAATTTTTTTCCAGTTGCCCGGTTTGTTGCCCTTTGCGGTTTTGAGTAATACAAACAACCCCTATGAAGTTTGAAAGCAAGTGGCAACTGAATTGGATAAAATAGAGGAAAGGCGCGATCGCAGTAACCTTACCGCCGCCAGTCAGATTTTAGCTGGGTTAGTATTAGATGAATATACGATTAGTGAAATAAATATTTCGACCCCCCCAACCCCCCTTTTTAAGGGGGGCTTTTAGGAATTTTGCAAGAGGTCTAATATACGATTAGTGAAATAATGAGGAGGGATATTATGAGAGAGTCAGTCATTTACCAAGCAATTCTCCGCGAAGGAGAACTGATTGGAGAAGCACGAGGTGAGCAACGGGGTGAGCAACGGGGCAGATTAGAAGGTGAGCAACGGGGTGAGCAACGGGGAATCCTTCAAGGCAAACAACAAATTGCCCGAAATCTCCTGAAGTCAGGAATGACCGTAGAGCAGGTGATGAAGTTGACAGATTTGCCTCTGGAGGTCGTGCAAAGTCTCCGGGACGAGAATAGTCTTTAGTCGATGGAGAAACCGGGTTTCTTGAATAACTTTTAACTTTGAGACTTTGGCTAATATTTGTTGAACAAACCCGGTTTCTCAGCCAACTGAATTGGATAAAATAGAGGAAAGGCGCGATCGCAGTAACCTCACCGCCGCCAGTCAGATTTTAGCTGGGTTGGTATTAGATGAATATACGATTAGTGAAATAATGAGGAGGGATATTATGAGAGAGTCAGTCATTTATCAAGCAATTCTCCGCGAAGGAGAACTGATTGGAGAAGCACGAGGTGAGCAACGGGGTGAGAAACGGGGTAAGCAACAGGGAATTCTTCAAGGCAAACAACAAATTGCCCGAAATCTCCTCAAGTCAGGAATGACCGTAGAGCAGGTGATGAAGTTGACAGATTTGCCTCTGGAGGTCGTGCAAAGTCTCCGGGACGAGAATAGTCTTTAGTCGATGGAGAAACCGGGTTTCTTGAATAACTTTTAACTTTGAGACTTTGGCTAATATTTGTTGAACAAACCCGGTTTCTTTGGCACATGATAATTTATCAATATTACACCAAATTACACCAATTTTCTCCGCGAAAAAACCACAAACACCTGTAGGGGCGAAGCATGACCGCAGACAAATTATTGCTGAAAATATTGTAAGGGCGAAGCATTCCGGCAGATAACCTATTTGTTAAAATATTAAATAGACTGCCGGAATGCTTCGCCCCTACTCCGGTCATGCTTCGCCCGATCGTGGTTTAGTAAGAAAGAAAACCCCTGTAAATTAGTGGCATCTTTAGCCCAAGTCGTCCAATCACTTTCCCCAGAAGCGGGAATCGCTTTTAGAGGAAAAGCTGAAAACCCACCAAGCGCAAACCTCAGCCGAGGGAAAAGAGCGTCCTTTTTATGAAACCGCCACGACCGCATCAGGAGTTCATGTTATTTTTGGTTGATAATTTTATGCTAGATATGCTATAATCAATTATCAGAGCAAAATCAAATATTAAAATACCATGAAAGTGATAACTAAACTATCTGAATTAAAGGCTAACTGTGGCGATATTACTAACGAAGAAATTGCCGAATTTACCGGAATTGATGAACGGGAACTGACCGAATTAGAGAAGGAAGAGGCACAGAGTATAGAATTGGTGACATTGGCAAAACTCTGTGCTTTTTTCCAATGTACTCCTAATGATTTGTTGTTTTTAGACTGGGAAGAAGTGGAAATCGATCGCACTGCTCCTAGTCTAGAGGTGTTAGCCAAAGCTCGTGAGATTATTCAACAGGGATTTGCTTTAGCTGAGGAAATGCCACCCCGTCCTGCTAAAGAAATCTGGGCAGATTTTCAAGCTGTTCGCGCCCAAGTCGGCGCAGAAATCGCTAATTCTAAGTCGATCGCCCCAGATATGGAAACAGTAAAAACTGATGCTTAAAGTTATCCTGGATACTTCGGTTTTTGTGGCGGCTTTTGGCAGCAAAACGAATAGCAGTCCGGTGAAAATATTGGATAGTTGGGTTGACGGCGAATTTGCCCTGGTTATGTCACCCCAACTTTTAGAAGAGTTAGTGGCAAAGTTATCGCAGCGGGGGGTTTCTGAGCAGACCTTAGTGGTGTTGGTTGCTAAAATTGCCGCGATCGCCCTGCATATTCCTGGATCTTATCAAGCCACTCGTCTTGATGAAATTGACCCGGACGATAATAAATTTTTGGCAGCAGCTTATGAGGCTAAGGCAGATTATTTAGTGTCCGTGGATAACCATTTATTATCCCTGAAATACTACCACGGTACTCAAATTGTGACTCCGGCTTTGTTTTTGCGGTATTTACAGGAGAATTTATAAATATTAAATTAATGGAATCTTTGGCCCAAGTGGTCAAATCCCTTTCCCCAGAAGCGGGAATCGCTTTTAGAGGAAAAACTGAAAACCCACCAGCAGCAAATATCATCAAACCCGACCTTTGAGTAGTTGCCATACCGGGGATGCTCCCGATTAAAATTAGAGAATTGGTTAAATTTATCAAGACGCAACGGTGGCGGCAATTGTTAAATTAGAGCCAGCGAGTTAGGAAAATCTCAGGAGGTTAAGATTATGAGTCCGTTATTAGCCCAAGTTTTACGGGAAATTGAGCAACTAAACCCAGAGGAACAATTGGAGGTAATTAGCCATACAACGAAGCTGGTAAAACGCCAGATTTCTGGCAATTCAGTCTGGCAGGCTTATTTAGAATCCAAACAGGAGCGTCAGGAGGTTTATCGTCGCCTTGCTAACTCCTAATTTTATTACTCGCGATGATGTGTTATCGATTCATGCTGACCAAATTGAGAGTTTTGGCGGCACCCTTGGACTACGGGACGAGGGGCTATTAGACTCGGCTTTAGCACAACCTAAAGCCAGCTTTGCTGGGGATTTGCTGCATAAAACGATCGCAGAACAAGCAGCGGCTTATCTTTATCATCTGGCGATGAATCATCCGTTTATTGATGGTAATAAACCCACGGCTTTTGCAGTTATGGATGTTTTTTTGCGGGTAAATGGTTACAGGTTGGCGGTTACAGATGATGATGCTTATATGCTGGTGCTGCGGGTAGTGCGGAAAGAGTTAGACAAGGTTGGTTTGGTGGATGAGTTAGTTAAGGTTGTGCAACGGATATAAGTAGTTGGGCAGAAATAAATGCAGACCATATCAGAAGAAAAACTGTCATTCCCGCCCCACGCATTCGCGGGGGTAAACTCCGACGGGAATCCACAGCCTATCGGAGGGGAACGAAAAGTGCAATTAATTATGTTCACCTACTTAAGGAAAAAATGGAATAGTTCAGCAACTTCACCCTGGGCGGCGTTAAATTAGAGGCATCAAGTTAGGAAAATCTCAGGAGGTTAAGATTATGAGTCCGTTATTAGCGCAAGTTTTACGGGAAATTGAGCAACTAAACCCAGAGGAACAATTGGAGGTAATTAGCCATGCAACGGAGCAATTGAAGCGGCAAACTGTTAAACAGAAAAAACACAAGCTGAGTGAGTTTAGGGGGATAGCGCCCAACTTACTAGAGGGGCAGGATGCTCAAGATTGGGTTAATGAAATACGGGGGGAATGGCAAGAACGAGAACAGCGGTTATTTGAGGGATTATGAAGATTTATTCGGCGCTAAAGGGGGTATCCCAAATTTATCTCGATACGGCTCCGGTGATTTATTATGTGCAGGGAGTAACTCCGTTTTTTCCTGTAGTAGATGCCTTATTTCAAGAAATTGAAAGGGGTAAGTTGCGGGCGATATCATCTCCCGTGACTTTAGCAGAATGTATGGTACTACCGCTCCGACTTGGTGATAGTGCTTTACAACAAAATTTTTTAGATTTGCTCGCTAATACGCAAGGAATAACCTTGGCTAATATTGATGTGGCAGTTGGGCGACTGGCGGCGGATATCGAGGCACGATACCGATTGAAATTACCCGATGCCTTGCAAATTGCTACTGCTTTGGTAGCTGGTTGTGAGGCGTTTTTAACTAATAGACAAGAGTGCAAAATCCCGATCTCGATCCCCCCAACCCCCCTTAAAAAGGGGGGCTTTTTGGAATGAAAGCACTCTTGTCTAATGATGTGCAACTTAGTCGGGTGACAGAATTGAAAATTATCCTGGTGAGTGAATTAGAGGTTTAATCAGCCGGGGAATTAATTAGGCAGCAAAAGAAACCGGGTTTCTGTGATAACTTTGGCAACAAGAGCCAAGATTTACGGGAGGAACCCGGTTTCTGAACGATCGCTAAATCACATCGGGCAATTCGCGTTCTACAAACCGCAAGCGAGGATAGCGGTAAATGGCAACAGTTACGATGATGGCGATAATTTCCATCGTAATAAATAGGAGGCCAATTCCGCGACCTGGACCCACACCAATGATTTGTCCGACGCTGCCAGCGAGTAAACCGTCAGCCGCCATGAGAGGTTCAAAGATGCGATCGGCTAGGGGGCCGGCTATAACATAAGCCAGAGGGATACATGACCAACAAATCATGTTGATGATGGCAAAAACTCGGCCTTGAATATCGGGAGTAACTTTCTTGAGCAAGATGGTATTACTATAGCCATTGATCAAAGGCAAGCTGAAGAATAATAAAAAATTGGCAACAGCGAAGAGTGGAAAAGAAGTGCGTAATCCCAATGTTAAGATGCACAGATGAGCCAGAATATCAAAAGCAAAGATGGTTGGGAGCATGGAGCGCGGGCTTTTCCAACTGCTCATAATCAGGCCGCCCAACAGCATTCCTGCACCGCCAATGGATTGAATAGTTCCGAGAACGGCGACCGAAGTAAAAGAAAGCACTAAGGGGGTGAGCAACACTTCAACTAATCCGACCACAAAGTTATCTACTGCGAATACAATGAGCAGGGCTAAGAGTCCGGGGCGACCAAAAATATAAGTCGCTCCTTCAAGTGCTTCGCCCCAGAGAGAGGTTGTTCCTTCAACTGGAACATCATCAGTTTTAGCATTAGGAAAACGAACGAGTAACAGAGTTGTTACAGCAAACAGGAAGGTGGCAAAGTCAATGACAATAATCCCTTGAAGTTTGATGGTTCCTAGCAAAATTCCCGCCAGTAGTGGCGAAACAAGTTGGGCGCAGGCTTGTGCTGATTGCACCATGCCGTTGGCGCGAGGTAGGTCTTCTTTCGGTACTAATAAAGAGGTGGAAGCAGTGTAGGCGGGTAACTGAAAGGCTTTGAAGATGGAATCAAGGCCAACCGCAAGGTAGATGTGCCAAAGTTGAAGGCTACCAGTGGCGAGTAATAAAGCTACTGCCACTGTGGTTATCGCCGCCCCCGAGTCAGACAGAATCATGCACCATCGCCGATTCCAGCGGTCAACGATTGCCCCAGCGATCGGAGAAACTACGATACTGGGGAGCAGACCAAATAGCAAAATTAGCGAAAATTGGGTGACTGAACCTGTACGCTGGTACACCCACACTCCCAATGCGAAGTTAGTCATACCCGACCCAATTAGGGATATTAGTTGTCCAAACCAGACGAGAAGGAAAACGCCCATTCCGCCTGTAAAGAGTCGGAGATTTTTAAGACGACGCATCATGGCTAATTTCTGCTATTTGGCGCTTGATTCGGCTTGACCGTTTAACCCTCTTCTTCCAGTGGATCCGGAAATCCGTATTCTTCAAGTTTACCCTCGCGGCGCACGTCACAAGTTACACAGTGGAACGAACCACCGAAAGTGTAGAGGTGACGGAAATCAACGGGAATCACTTTGAAGCCTAAATCTTTGAGAAGGTTTTGCATCGGTTCTTCCTGCTTTTCCACAACAATTGTTTCAGGATCTAAGCTTAAAATATTCATGCACACCCAACTACTGCACATATACATAGGCCAGTTGTCAGGAAGAGTAGAGGGAGCAGCATCCACTAAATCCCATCCGGCTTTTTTGAAAAGCTCCTTTTCAATGCAGGGTCGGGCGGGATTAATTAATGCTAATCCAGGGCGGAGGGGAACAAGGGAAGCATCAATATGCATGGGATTGTAGTCAGGAAAATTAACCACATGAACCCGGAATGTGTCGCCTAGATGCCGTTTGAGCCAGGTAATGCCGATGTTGTTAGTCACATGGCTGCGCTGTACAAACAAATCTCGCCCAAAGCGGACAATATCAGCCGCATCGAAACTGGGTTCAGTATCTCGGATTACAAAGTGTCCTTTTTCCGTGAGAGCATAACGTTCTTCCACAGGTTTTTGGGCAAATTCAAAATCATAGAATTCGTCTGACATAGAAGGTTTAGGAGCCGTTGTCCACTTAGCCCCACGCCGAAAGTATTCTAGCATTAAAGAACGGTAGGCGCGATATTCAAAGAAGCGCGATCGCCATGCCATTGGAGCCTCAATAATTTCATTGCCAACCACGATGAGAATATCTCGGGGCATGGCGGCATAAAAACCGGAGGCTTCAAAATCTAGGGTTTTGTAAGTTTGGGAAAAATCGATGATATCGGGTCGGCGAACAGTGACACCGAAAGATTCTAAAATATGGCAAAACTCGTTTAACTCTTTAGCAGCTATTTCTACAAGTTCTTGAGGGAAGGGTTGACCCGCATATTTTTGGAAAAACCCCAAATTATTGGGATATGAGTTAGTGAGGAGGGCTGGCTCCAAGTGAGGAACGGCAGCACCTTCAACGCGACCGACAATGACTTCTTTGAGGGGGTTCCATTCGTTGTAACTGTTAACGACTGGGATGGTCTGATTAGATAATAGGCTTGAGTTAGGTTTCAGTTCCAACAAGTTTTCCATTTTTTTGTTTTGGATAGAAATGACAGTTTTGAGATTTGTGACAAGGTTGAAGGTATCGGTTATCGATTGTTTTGGCGACGAGTTTTGCCTTAGACTAATACCTATTTTTGCTCATGCGGGAATACATAAACCTCACAATTTAAGTAAAATTATAATTTTTATAAAATTTGACAAAAACGTAAGCTATTTTAACAAAAAAAATTTCAATTTATCTGCATTTTTTCTAGATAAAATTATTTATATTAAATTCTGCAAATATTATTTGCAGAATTTTTTTCTGGCTACATCATTATTAAATAATTTAGATCATCCCAATAATCATCGACTATTTCCTCAAATTTATGGTCAAAGTCTGCAAATATGAGGGGATATTTATTTTGACCGATTGTCAGTCCGTAACACTAATTACTGAATAAATTATCTAGCATTGTTGTTTTTCAATCTTGAGAATGATTGTGGGTAGATAGTAAGCAAGCTTAATAAGGCGATCGCCTGCTTTGAATAAAAACAAAGGGGCGATCGCTGTTTTGAGTTCTAAATTAAGTAGTCATGCACTCGTTTATCTTAGTTATTGGACTAACAGCACAGGAGCAATACGATTGCCACCTTTCTTTCTTAGAGCAAATCCCACCAAACTTTTTCCGTCAGGTACAAACACTGAATTCGTGTCTGCATAGATTTCTTTTAAAGGACCAAAATAGTGATGTCCCCAATCGTTGTTTTCTACCCATTGTTCACCACTCCCGTCCATATTTGCCACTAATATTTTGGGAGCTAGACGATTGTTATATTGTCGAAAAGCAAATCCTGATAGTATTTTGCCCGCAGGGATAAACACTGGATGTGTATCAACATAAATTTCTGCTAAGGATCCAAAGTATCGGTCATTCCATTCCTCTTGTTTTAGCCATTCTTGATTGTTGCCATTCAAAGCTTGCACCAAGATGCTGGGAGCAAGACGATTTCCACCCTTTTGCCGGAAACTAATTCCTACTAACTTTTTCCCTTTTGGGACAAACACTGGGTTGGTATCTGCATAAATTTCCTTTAATGTACCAAAATAGCTCTCTTCGTCCCAAGCATCATTAGTTATTTCCAGAGAATCACGCTGAGGACTGTAGCAGGAAACTACTGTATAATTAACAAGCATAGCCTCGCATTGCTTCTTTAATTCTTCATCCAAAAAATCAGTAATCGGCTGTAATCCCTCATACCCTATAATCTGCCATTTATCAAAGGTAAGCGAGCGAATCCATGCTGCACCATCATTAAGTAGTCCTTCGTCTCCTCCTTTTAAAGTGAGTTGAAAATTACGAGTGCTTTGAAAGCTACTCGCTTTACCTTGCTCAGTGCTACCACTTTTATAAGCACTACTAACACTAGCAGTAAATCCTGCTTTATCCAACTCCGCACTAACAGCTACTCCGAACTCAGTAGCCGCAGCAGTTTGGTCTATGTCACCGTCAAAGGTTTTCGTTTCTTCAGCTAAGATTTTACCGCCGATAATATATGCAGTTGGCACAAAGTACCCGTATTCCTGAAAAACTTGTCTTAATTGGCCGATATTTTGGCTGTGGACGGCACGTTCAATCTTCTCTTTAAACTCATCAGTTAGCTGTATGCTTTGCTTGTTTAGAATGACTTTTGTCTTCTGTACAAGACGATTTGCTATCATATACAACCGATTTTTTTTACTTTGTGTCAGGGTTTCTGAACTGGTTTTATATTGAGCACTCAAACCCAATGCCGCGCTCAATACAGAAACAGGAATTCCTACAGAGCTACTGATATTTTTACAGCCCATCTTATAGGCTTCTTTTTCCCATGCTGTGTAGTAAGCCTCACTTTGGGTAACAAGTTGTACCTCATTTACGACATCTTCTGGTGAGATGTCTCGGCTGAGTTTAATTCCTGGATAAAGAACTGGCTCTAATCCTTCTGATGTGAATTTTAAAGCTTTAGGAAATTTGAAACTTTTAAGGAGTGGATGTAATTTCTCCCAGTTTACCTGAAGGTAAAATCCTCCAGCGTCAGTTTTCCCACTTTCTTTGTCGTTAATTAAAGAGCGATCTGTAGGATCTTCCCCCCACTCGGGCTTGTTCTCTGGTTTCAGCTTTTCTGTTAGCAGGGTCTGAGCATCTAGATCGGTTTTGGCAGAATCTTTAGCTTTTTTTGCAGCCTCTTTTTTCTGCGGGTTGTCTTTCTGAGCTTTTTCTTTTTCCTCGTTCTTTTCGCTGACTAATGTTACCGAAATCCCATTATCGGTTTTAAACTGTGAGAGTTTATATTGATCTTCATCCCCTGGATCGATCTCAGCCTTGCCTTTGAGGAAGTAGAAGTCACTCCCTATATCTGCCGATAACCTTTCGGTAATTTTTTCTCGGAGATTCTGAAGAGTCGAATCTTCCTGTAGGAGAAATAACTTTGATTTCCCATTATTGATGAAAACTGTAACTTCGATGGACATATTTTTGTAGTGTGAACTAGCTTTACTTCTAAGACGAGTGTTAGGGATGATTTCTGAATTTTTCGAGTTAGAGCCTGTTTTTCAGAATCTATGGCGCTACCACGAAGCAAGGACAAGACAAGAGGAGGATGTTCTCTCCTTATTTCAGGGTGAAAAAGCACTCCAGTCTTCTAAAATTGGTTCGGGAATTTCTGGCACTGCAAATTCTTTAGTCTCTGCATTCCACATATTATCCAATTTCAGATCCTCCTTCCATAATTCAATAAACCTTTGAGACAGTTCTGGTTTAGTTTGTTCTAACAATTTCAGTCGCTGTTGCAAGTTGGAGTTCAAGCTTTCTATATAGTGCCGCAGGTGTTGGGGAGCGTCTGTACCGTAAAGGCGGACAAACATTCGATAGGTATTAATAACGTTCTGGCTAATATCTTTTTTGTAGTCTATTAGGTCCGCACAAATTTTACATATTTGATCTGACAGCCGACAAGTCAATAAAAAATCTTCATCATAAGATTGATTGGTTAATTTTAATAAAATTCGCTGCATGATCCCAAAATCATAGCATTTAAAAAGACTAGCTTTATTAATATCTTCTTGACTGGAAATTAATCCCGAACAAAACTGTTGTTCAAGACGATAGTAGGTTAAGCCATTAGTAAATAATTCAGTTTCTATTTGCTCGTCGAAGAGGTTTAGTTGAATTAACACATCTCGCAGAGTCAAAATATGTTGGGATAAAAAATTGGGGTCGCTAACATGACGTTCGTATTCTTCGTCAGCCTGATAGATGGTAGCTTCAACAAACATGAGTATAGGTAAAATTTGAGGTGAATCTTCTTCCGAAATACTTAGTAAGGGAAAATAAAATCCAGTAATACCCTGAAGATTGGAGATAGATTTTTGAAGACTCCAGTATGACACGCTGGGTATTAACATTTCATTAGTCACAGTCACATCTTTGATAAATTCCCAATGGCAATTTGCTGGATCGGGGTTATTGAGGAGTGATTGAATCATGGCTTTACCTTATTAATTATGACTTGCTGAATCAATTAAAAACCTACCGCTTTTTGTTAGTAGGTAATGAGTAATAGAAGACAGACCTTGAACACAGAAGCTGTCGCTACTGTTTTTGCATTAACATGAATCTACCTTGTTATGTTTCTCTCGATTTTGTCTGTTATTTCATATCAAAGACGATTCCTCGCATCATTTTCTGAATTTTTCGACTTAAGGGCAGTTTTTATTCTTCCCCCGATACCAATCTCGTCTGGCAACGACTTTCTCTCTGTCGTTTGAGTACCCGGAAATCATCGGGGGCTAATTCTACCATCCTGTCTAAACGCCCCTGCGCTTCCCTGACGTCACCCAAAGCCAGCAGCGCATCGTAGCTGTCAATGAGCGCCACAAGATCGTCGGGCTGAATTGACAAAATTTTCTCAAATGCTTGCAATGCTGCCCAAGCATCTTCTCTTTGCATCTGCACCCGCCCCAACGCCAGCCAGTGAGCGGCGTTGTCTGGTTCTAGGGAAGCGGCTGACTCAAAAGCCAGAATTGCTGCCTGAGTGTCACCTCTACAAACTGCAATCAATCCACTAATATGTTGTCGAGTCGCTTCATAGTGAACTTGGGGTAAGACATTCTCATAAACTGCTGCTGCATCAGCTTGCTGTCCCATTATTTGCAACATTTTGCCTAATTTCAACTGTGGGTCAATTAATTGGAGCTGTCGTGAAATCACTTGGCGATACTCCTGAATTGCCTCCTCCCAATGACCCGTGGCGTACAACAGATTCGCCAATTCTAACCGTTTTTTCCACCCTGAAGGGTACTTTTGCACATACTGACTTAAGGTTTTGAGCTTTTGATTAATTCGGGTTGGCTTTTTGTCCAAGACCAGGTAAACATTTATCTCTACCCCTGAAGGCAGGGAGACTGATACCATACTTGAGACAGTTTTTCTTGACATACTGCTGTTAAGTTGTAATCAATCACGGTAATCATGCACTTTGTCTCCTTCAATACTGGAGACTTAAATGGGAAACTCTCAGCCACAGAATTACTGGTTATCTCCGAGGTGTCTGAGGAACTTAACCAAGAATGGTCTGCTCCTGACAAATACTTTTGCAAACGCTTTTCCAGTAAATCTCGCCCCTGTTGGGTGCGTTTGTAAGCGTTATCTTGAGATATGGCAAGTTGTCGGGCAATATCTGGATAAGAAACCTCCTGGTAGTAGCGCAGAAGAAAAGGAGTGCGGAGTCGATCGGGCAGAGCGTTGACAGTGTTGCGAATGAACTGTGTCAACTCATCTCGCAGAATTGCTGCTTCGGGAGAATCCCAGCTAGAAATAACTGCTTCGCCTGCTTCACTAGCTATGTCTTCGATATTTTCTATTCCTATTGCTTTTCGGCGAAGTTTTCGATGAATATCCATGCAAAGATTATAGGTTAAGCGAGTGAACCAAGCGCGGAGATTGGTTATTTCTCCCGCATATTTGAGTAATTTTTCTCTGGCTTTTAGCATAGCGAGACTCATGGCTTCTTCGGCTTCCACAGGGTTACTCCCCATCCAACCAATACACCGAGAATATAGGTATTTTTCATGGGATTTCCAGAGTTGCCAGAAAACATTAATTTCCCCGGCGGCAAGACGTTGTAATAGTTGCTGTTCTTCTAACTTGGTTAAGGGCTGGTTCAGGTTCCTCTCTAGGGAACGAGTTTGTCTTTTGGACTCTTTACTCTGCATAAAATTCGTGAGATTATAATCAAAAAGTTAATCATTGATGGTAGATTCACCCTTTCTGGCAAAACGATCCACTCGCGATATGACTCAATACGTCTTAGCTTTGAATCAAAGATATTTATTTGGCAAAAAAATTAATTGCATAAATTTAATTCCCTAGAATTATTGAATAATTTATTTCCATTTGGTGAAATATTTTAAATGCTATCTAAACGTTGTTTAGTGATAGCGATCGCATGGCTTACCATTGCATTATCAACAAAATCGTTCAGCAACACTAGCAAATTTTTGCCGCATTTAGATGCTACATTATCTTTTCGAGTAAGCCAGTTATAAGTAACATAATCAAACTTAGCTTTCGTGGAAAGAAGTGCTGAAGAAGCATCACTTAATGTCAATACACCGCCTGTTATACCGTCTAAAGTACCATTAAATGTACTTTGTAATTGTAAAACCGTCCAGCTTTCCTCTGCTTTGGCTAGTGTTGATTGCAGTGATTCAATGAGTTTATTGACATCCTCAGTTTTATAATTGTCATCGTTGTAGGAATCACGGCAATTGTCAGACCCTTTAAGAACAATCAGTCTTTTATTCTCAGTCAAAATTTCGCTAGTTTTTCGCTTGATATCTTCTATTGTACCTTTTTTAATGTTTGAGTTGGCAAGAGTATTACTGATATACTGTTCGACAACATCATCGGATGGTTCCATATCTTTCCGCGCAAAGCCATCATATTTAATATTGACTACCACCACCTCATTTTGATGCTCTTTTAAGAAATCAACTACATCAGACAAAAAACTGTCAAAGCGATATCCAGGAAGACAATTGTGTTGATGACGCAACTCATTATCTACCAGACGACGAATGGTATATCCAGGGCGAAAATCAAAATACCGAGTGCCGAGCTTCAGTTGTGTGTTAATATTGTCTTTTTGTGTATAAAACAAATTAACGATTGCGCGTTTAGCTATGGGCATTACCGGAACGACTTTCCCTAAATGTTTAAATATTTCTTGAATGATTTCGTCATTAAGAAATGCGGTGAAAGATCCAGCATCATGAGAACCGGGTAAAACAAAAGTGCCAAATGGCTTATCCTTTAAGCTGGGAATCGCATCAATCAGATCGCCCATCCAGTTCGAGTAATTCTCCGTGATGTAAACATAAACTTGGTGACTCTTTCCTGCCCCAGCATCATAAAATCCATAGCTGACCGCATAATTTTCTCCAATCTCTGAGGTGGTCTCCAACATTTTTTTATGTTGGAATCAGCTATATTTCCAGTTACAGGATTAACTTCAGCATATCTTGATAGAAGCCCAGTGTTGTTGTGATAAGCGTCTATCCTTAGCCTGCCTGTGTTTTCAAATAAATCTAAAGAACTCCGCGAAATCTCACAATGAGCCGTCTGCATCTTTCCTAGTGTAGTATTCTGGTCGTGCTGCACAAAGTTAAAGTTTATGTTCGAGTTGCCGCGAGAAGCTACAACCGTTTTGAACTGCGAAGTGCTGAGATAAGTGAAACAATCGATTCCTTTGCTAACCATTTTGAATTTTCCTGTTATTGATAAGGTTTAGTGCAATTGATAGGTCTTCGGTCAAAGCCTCCCCGATTATTTCTGACATCAGATGAGAAAATGGAACTTTGGCAAGGTGTAAAATAGTACCGACTTTGGATGCATTTGGATTTTCAAAAGCCATCGCGAGAGACATGGAAGTGACAAAAGGGCAGGGATTTACCTCCAGAACAAACATCTCTTCAGTTGTATCGTCTATACGGATATCTACCCGTCCATATCCAGTACCACCGACTGCAAAGTAAGCACGTTTAGCTAAATCGCAAAGTCGATCCTGTAATTCAATTGGTGCTAATTGATATCGGTATAACGACTCATCAACGGGTAGAGGGGTTCGTTCTTCTGCTTCTACTGTCCATAAATCACGGGTATAAAATCTTTCGGTTTCGGGTACACCAGAGTGAAAAACTGTTTCCAAAGCTGGATAAATCTTTATTCCCTCTGGATGTTGAGCAGTCCCTGTGACTAAAACCGTAAATTCTCGACCTTTGATAAATCGTTCTACAAAGATACTATTTGCTGGAATTTCCATCCCATGTTGTCCTTGCTGTAAAGCCTCAAATCGAGCGATCGCTTCTTCATCAGTATGGACAACAGATTGTAAGGAAATACCCCTAGCGCCAAACGAACTTGAAGGTTTAACAATCAGTGGAGGAATAAGGCGATCGCATAATCCCCGAATGCTATTCATATCTTTAATTACTTCATAGGGTGCAGTTGAAACTCCTGCCTCAACAAAAGCCTGTTTCATCAATATTTTGGAGTCTCCCATTTTAAAAAAGTGAGAGTCTGCCCCAGTGAAGGGAATACCCTTAGCTTCCAGCAATTTAACAACAGAAGCACCTGGATATCCATCAATTTCATCTAATCCGGCACAGTAGTTGAGTACAACTGGGAAAAATTGGGCTTGGGAAGCAGCCACTTCAGAAATCACCTCATTCATATTCTCTAAGGTGACGAGCTTTAACTTCCATGCTATATCCAGTTCGGCAAAAACTTCTCCTAGTTCTTGCTGAAAATATAAAGGGTTAAATTCTTGGTTAGAAAAATCTTGATCTAGAGATAGACAAGGAATGAATGCCCAGACAAGTATTTCTTTGTCTATAATTTTTTGCGGAGTTTTTGTTGTTTGAATTAATTTCATTTTTTCCTATTAATCAATATTGTTTAATCGTATAAACATAGCGTAATTTATGAGTGATTTATGGCTTAACATTGACTATATTTATGCCATGTTTTGAAAAATTAAAGTCTTTTATATGCAGCCGCATAAAAGGCGATTTAACTCGCTGTAGATGCTTCAAATTAAAAACATCTAATATCATAGCCATACCACTGCCATATTCCGGGTGATTTATCATATCAATGGTTTGGTAGCCTAGCTTTTGAAAGAAAGGAATCATGTGTGGTTCGCAGTCTATAAAATCAAATTTTATTTGATCTAGCAGTAATTGATTGTAATGAAATTGCATTAAACTAAACCCTATGCCTGTTCTTCTTAGATTTTTTATGACCATGAACTTTGTACAAACTGAGACATCTATAAGATGTGATTGTCGAGTAGCTTCACTCATTTTAAAAAGACTAACATAGTATCCTAAATCTGATTGTCTGGCATAGTTATTCCGAACAGTTCCCACTACTTTATTATCCTGAAAAGCTACAAATATGTTGCCTGACTCATCTAAAGGTTCTTCTATTATTTGCGATTTATGATTAGCATACTGTTGTTGATAACCCATTTCTTTAACATAGATTTGATAGCGTAACTTAAAAACCTGTTCTTTTTCTTCAGGAGTCTGAGCTAATCTGATTTCTATCATGGCATTTTTGTTTTTGTAAATTTATAGGTTATTTTTAGTTAAGGCGATCGCTCTTGTGAGACGGGTGATTAGCTTGAAAAGCGATCGCATCCACAAATAAGAGACGCGATCGCCTTATTTTCTTAAACTATTTGGTTCACCATAAATACATTATTATTAACTGCACCATAATTTACCTGGTAATTTTGATTGTTGAAATTAAACTGCATATTACCCCCATTAGGATTAATATTTTGTCCATTTTGGTTTAAAAATTGTTGCAATTGATTTGTGAAATTTGGCACATTAATATTGTTGTTTTGCAAAAAGAATAGAGCATTTGGCTCATATTGCACAGTCATATTCATGGCTAGTTTTTCCTTTGTTAGTTTTTAGACATTAGCTATGGCAAGGTTTGAAGATAATAGTTGATTTTACCTTTTACCCTTTTCTAAACATAAGGACGAAATATTGAGGCAACTTCTGAATTTTCCGAGAGTCGGGACAGCATACAACTTCATGATTTCTTGTAATAACTCTGGGGTTGGGCTGCGGAGGAGAGCGGGACGATCGCACAAATTCTCCCCTAACTTTCCCCATCGGCAGTCTCCCCCAACTTCCAATTTTTTCATCAAATTGTGCCAACGCTAAAATCGGTACAAGCAGCCTTTCGCACAGCGCCGCCTTAACACACCGACAAGCATCACTCTTGACTTCTAACTTCCCCTCAGAACTCCCCACAACAGAATCCGACTCAGACTGCTGATCAGATACCGCTACCTCCGGCAATTCCTCACCCACAACACACTCCACTTCCGCCACCGCAACTGAAAGTACCGACTCATCCACGATCGCTTCAACTCCCGCATTCTCCAGGGGAGTTTCCTCAATTAGGGGCTCTATTGCCACAGGTGTAACTGACACTTCCGTGCTTGTCTTTTCCTCCTCGATAAAATAACCCCGCAATTTAGGACGCAAAATTTTCCGCGCCTGGGATATGCGCTTGCAAACATTCGCGTAGGAAATTCCTTGCCTTTCGGCTATTTCTTGATTAGATAATGCTTCATAATAGTGCAGAATAAAAGTCTCGCGCATCTTGGTCGGTAACTCATCAATGGCGGCGCGAATGACCCGGTTTTTCTCTTCCTCTTCCAAGGCGCTTCCAGGCGTATCGCCTACAGAAACCCGTCCTACCTCCTCTTGCTCCGCATATACTTCTATATTTTCAACCAAGTCCACATCTCGACGACGTTTTAAATCCAGCCAAAAATTCCGAGTCAGCGTCGTCACCCAAGATTTAAAATTGGTGATTTTTTCCGCGTATTTCTGCGCCTTTTCCCAGGCTTTGAGCATCCCCTGACTCAGCAAATCTTCCGCTGCCGTTGAGTTGCCGTTCGTCCACCTGAGACAGCATTTTTTCAAATAGTCTTGGTGCCGTTGCCAGAGGGTCCAAAAAGCATTCATTTCCCCGGCGGCAAGGCGTTGTAATAGTTGTTGTTCTTCTGTTAAGGGTGGGAGTTGCTGAGAATTGGCTGGCTCCCCAGAAACGTCAAAATTCATCAGAGTCGTCATTATCATCGGGTTAGCTTGATATTTGACCAGGGATGGATTAGGGATTTTTGGGTCGGGCGGATCCGCCCTCAATCAGTCTTTAATCGATGCCTCTGGTTATTAGACGTTTCAGGTAGAGCTTTTATGAAAAAAATCTCAAAAATTTTTTTTCGATAATTCCTTAATGTGGTGATTGCTCGCGTCCAGAATAATTCGGCAACAAATTTATAAAATTAATTCATACTTTTATAAAGTTACTATTTATTGGCATACGAAATTACGCCATAGTTTTTGCAAAAAAACCATCGCGTTTTTCATCTCCAACCCTTATTCCCAGTAGAACAATTGCCAGTTATTCCAGTCCAATATTCAGCCAAACAATGAAATTGATATAAATAGACAATTCTGGCTTTCATACCGGATTGATCCCCCCAACCCCCCTTAATAAGGGGGGCTTAAGGGGGGTGCAAGAAGTCTAATGATTGGAGATGATTAGGGGTTAATTCTGTTAAGCATCAAGAAATGAATCGCCCCCACTGTCCATCCAGACTCGCCAGAACCGTTGAAACTGTTGGAGGATTTGTACTGCTAAATATTGGGTAATTTTTGTTTGTAAATGTTTTTTCTTCCAGGTTGTGTCGGTTGTGCCTGGGAATGACGATCCGGGAAAGGGCGCCAGCCACCACGCCCGGACAAACTCACCTTGGGCTGGGGGGCGATCGCTTTTTTGAACTCCCGTCTTCACGAGAATGACAGTCCATGTCGGGGCGCCACGTTGTTCATCCAGGGGGTTTTGGACACCGCAATGCGGTGTCCCTAGGGGGGATGCATTTTCATCCCGAAAAAATAACTCGAGTTGGCGCCGCTACGCGGCGCCAACTGGTGTTTCTTCCTGGCTAACTAACTCTGCTTCAGGAGCGAGTCCCGTAAGATATCCGCGTTTTCGCCGAATATCGATATAGTGATGATAAGTCAGCTTGACTAACCAGGCTTTAATATTCTGAATCGGTTGAGCCGTGGTTCGGATTTTATCCCAGGCTTTTAGCATCGCCTCACTGAGAGCATCTTGGGCATCCGTTGAGTTGCCCAGGTACTTCAGACAACAGCGATAAAGATAGTCTCGGTGTTCTTGCCACTGAGACCAAAAAATTGCCTCTACACCTGTATCCTGTTCACGCACCATGTTTTAGTTTTGATTCCTCGATCAAATGAGGTTGCTGATTTGGTAGATGTATCTTCTGATTCGTCAAGGGACGGATTCCTTTGTCTCTAAAGTTTTTCCCTGATTGACTAGCTTATTCAACTTTGAGGCGATCGCCTATCCGATTCGCGCAACTTTTTGAGCAAAGATGAAAAAAAGTAAGGTGGGCAAATTTTGCCCACCTTACTAAGGACGGTGTTGCTAAACGTAGGGGTGATTCGCGAATCACCCCTACCAGATATAGGGGAAATGCCCCCTACTAAGGACGATGTTGCAGAATAGTTGAGGGATGGATGCCAAACTGACGATGGAACTGTTGGGAAAAGCGACCGGAGTGGAAAAATCCGTATTTGGCAGCGATCGCATTCACCGTAGTTTCGTCCGGGTGACGGCGGATCAGTTCTTCCCGAACCGCGTTGAGTTTGCGAGCCCGGATATACTCCTGAAGCCCCATCCCTGTAATATCCTGGAAAGCGTATTGCAATGCTCGCGGAGACACCCTAAGCTTTTGGCAAAACTCCTCGGTGGTCAGGTTTTGAGCCAGATTAGCGTCCAGCATTGCACAGGCGCTTTCAAAAATCCAATAGCGTCGAGAAGGCTTGAAAATGGTGCGATCGCCCCGTTCTTGAAAAGTGCGATCGAGTAGTTGCCGAAATTCGCCGATCAGTTCTTCCCGGAGAATTACTGCCTGTTGGGGGTTGAGGCAACTGCGAGTATGCAAATCTTGCGATCGCACAAACCACGATCGCATAAATTGCCGGAAGCGATCGAACGCTGTCGGATCTACTTGCAAAAGCGCCCGATTTGGATCGCGACTATGTTGCCAAAACTTTTCCGGCAGCAAATCGAGATTAGCGATCAATTCATTATTCATGCAAATATACAGCCCAATCCAACCCGGAGGCATCACGGAAGTATATTCCACATTATTATTACGATGAACGGCGATCGTCTGAGCTATCAGATCCTTATATCCCATCCAAGAAAGAACCGGAAGATGGGGGAAAAGTGCCAAGGCAAAATGAGTTTCTCCTGGGGGAATTACCAGGCGATCGCTAAAAGTATTCTCCGTAAAAAAATAGGCCACTTCCATACCCGGAAAAGCCACTTCCCGATGCTTAATGAGGAAGGCTCCTTCTCCCAACTGGCAAGGGTTTACCCAACTGGGCAACACTTGAGTGTAAGGGTCAATAACTATAGCCGAGCGCCAGTTTAACTCAGCCCGTATCGGACTGTGAAGATTGATTCGGTTAACCATCCTTTATATTATTTGAATTTTCTATTCGATTGAAGTCCCAAAATATCATCATAGATATATTAGAGATATTTTTGATTTAGCAAAAAACTAATCAATATCCCCAAAATATTGCCAGGTTTTTTGGCTGGAATCAGATCCCGCTTAGAAAGACTATACAGCAAAAAAACAAAAAATACATCAAAATAAAAAAAAATAGATTTGTAAAAAGACACAAAATTCACACAAAAGGAACATCAAGGGAACAAAAAATTCACACAAAAGGAACATCAAGGGAACAAAAAATTCACACAAAAGGAACATCAAGGGAACAAAAAATTCACACAAAAGGAACACAATGGAACACAAAAGTAACATTAAGGTCACAATTGAGGTAAGCATGATAAAGTATTCTATGTTAATAATATGCAATATTTTTGTTCGGTTCAACCGGGCGCTTTTGATTTCGATGCCTAAAGGGTTGATTGGTGTCTACTTTTTCGGCTCGATATAGATAACGGTCTGGTTCTAACACGAATAGGACTTACGCAACCAACGCCTCTATCAGTAGGGTGCCGTTCCCAGACGTAGCGCACCAACACAATGTGGAGTAGCTGCGTAAGTCCTGACGAAAAAGCGGGACAACCACCGCCATCGGATTGCTTGAGAAATTGCCCATAAAAAATATTTAGTAGGGGCATTTCCGTGGCGGTGGTTGCCCCGCGCCCCTACTAAATCTAGAGATTGTGCGTAAATGCCGATCGTTTAATCCTTAATTCGATTCAATAAACTGCTCGATCGCCTCTTGAACTTTAACCGGAACCTTGGGATCCTTATAATAGACTTTGCCCACTTCAAGATAACATTCCGCCGCTTCCATCAAGCTGGGACAATTCTCAGGATTGTCTATGTCTTCGCTGACTTCTTTATTCTGCTTTTTCTGTGCGGCAATATATTTGTTATAGGGTTTGTCGAGCAATTCCCGCAGACGACCGGGCTGGGGATCGCCTTTCAATTGCTGGTTGAGATCGAAATCCAAACGCAGATAATCCCGTCCGGCACTTTCCATAATTTGATAACAAATAGCTTCAGCATTTTGCGCCGCCGGATTCATAAACATATCCGGTAAATGTCCAGCCCAGCCAAACTGTCCCCACTTTTTGATTTCTTCATATTTGTAAACCCGAGTTGTATTACCCGTGCCAATGGAGAGAACTGCAATATCGCTCAAGTTTATTCCATTCTGTTTTCCGATATACAAGGCATGAGCGATCGCCAATAAAGCCGGGTTATTCGCGGATACTCCACCATCAATATGGGGCAGCTTTTGGTCATCGTTATAGGGAAGTTGATAAGGGGGGAAAAACGTGGGCGCTGATGCTGAAGCAGTGCAGATTTTCCACAGTTCCAAATTGCTGTACCATACCGTAGGATCGCTATTATTAAACCAGGTGGTATTGCGGGAATAAACGTCATAAGCAGGAATCAGAATATTGGGTTTAGTAATCTGGCCAATCTTCGCATCTTTACCCAATTCCGGGTGAATCAATTTTTTCTGCAATATTTTAGCCAAACCTTGCTCTCCCTCTTCGTGGGGATACAACACACCACTGCCGATCGCTTGACTAACAACTCGCCAACCTCGCTGCTTGCGAACCGAGTCTAAAAAGATATTTTTTCCCTGTTCCAGATAGATATCAATCATGTCCTGGGTGCTCATCTGGCAGGCAATTCCCGCCGTCAGAATTGAGCCAGTAGAGGTGCCAGAAACTAAATCGAAATATTCATGTAATTTCTGTCCTTTTTTTGCTGCCAATGTCGTTTCTACTTGCTGGAGAAGTCTGGCAGATAAAACTCCGCGAATGCCGCCACCATCTAAACTGAGAATTTTGAAAGTCATAATTATTGGCCTTCTATTTGGCGTCTTGATTGTGATTTGAATGAGCGGATTGCTCTTTATCTGTGTGGAATGACTGCCGATTTCTGATGGCTTCAAAGTCCTACCATTTACAAAAATTCATACAACAGTAGGGGTTCCCCTAAGTGGTCGCCCCGCGCCTAAATGATTGCATTTTTAATTGGAAACGGTGTACTATGAGTGTCCGCAGGAGGTGGTTGCACCTCAGCATCAAGCCACAGGAGTATTTTACCACACAGGGAGATGCTACAGAAAAACCCTACAAAAGAAACAACCCGATCTTTTAGGAAAACACCGGGTTGATTTGGTTCGCTAGAACGTTGAAAACTTTTTAATGATAATTAACGAGAATTAGCGCTCATTTCTTGAATGCGTCGTGTATTGCGATCGCTTTCTCGTTGCAGTTGTTTTTTCAGCCCAGCGGGAAATTTATCCGGGGCTTGGGCAAGGGCTTGAGAGAAATTTTCCTGGGCTTGTTGGAGAATGGTGACATTTTTTTGCTCCAGACCTTGTTGGACTAATATTTGTGCTTTCAGATAAAATAACTCTGGGTTATTGGGGGTTAATTCTAGGGCTTGATTTACGGCAGCTAAAGCTGGCTCGTTTTGTTTCGTATCTCGGTAGCCCACGGCAATTCCCCGATAGGCGAGATAGTTTGGCCCCGCATAGTTTTCTAAGCGGGCGATCGCATCATCAATTTCGGCAAAAGGCAAATTCACCGCTAACATTAAATCCATGAATCCTTTAATCAAATTAACTTCTGGATCGGTGGGATTAATCTTTTCGGCGGCATTAATATGTTGCAGCACCAAGCGAAGTTTTCGCAGAGCTTTTGGGGTGCCGGATATTGTGCCTTCGGTGCTAATAATATGTGCTCCTTCCAGAAAATGACCCACTCCCGTATAGAGATGACCGCGTAATTCATTCTTAGTCGTGAGTTGCTGTGCGGTTTCACGAGTTTGTGTGGCGTAAGTAAGCAGAGCATCCCAATCTTCATTAAGATAGGCAAAGGCTGCTTGCATAGCATAGACTAAGGGTTCATTGGTGTCTATTTTTTCCGCTTCATCTAAATAACGGTCTGCTTGCTGATAGTTGCCCTGTTCAAATAGAACCCGAAAGGCCATTTCTGTGGTATCACCAATTTCGTGAGGATTGGTGGTTCTAAATGGATCTTTGGCATGGCTAGGACTGCCAACTAGAAAAGTAGCGATCGCCACTCCAGAAGCGATCGCTTGAACTATTCGTCTCGAAAAAGAAACCGGACGATCAATCTTCATATTTTGCGCCTCAAAAAATTTACCGAGAATTGCCCAGAAACCGGGTTTCTATGAAAAATGTCTGCCTCCCCACCGGCCTCTACATAGAAACCCGGTTTCTTTCCGAGAGATTTTGCCTAACTAGATTTAAGTCGATTTTGCCAAAATATCATGGAAAAAATCTAAAATAATTACTAGGATAGACGGTGTAAGCAAAACCGAGTTCCAAAGAGAATCTACGGGAAATCATCCACACAGTTACATAATGCTCTATTTGAGAAACTTAAGTTATCACCCAGCGGCAACCCCAACGCCGATTTTAAAATCCATGACCCTGGAACTCGCCCCACAGCAGTTGGGCGTGATTATCGGACCGAGTGGATCGGGTAAAAGTACCTTCTTAGAGATTTTATCTGGACTGGCGGAAAAAACCTCTGGGGAAATTTACTGGCGAGAACAGCCCCTTACCGCCGAACACCTGCAACAGCTTGGGGGATTGGTGTTTCAATTTCCCGAACGACATTTTTGTTGTGGCACTATTTTGGAAGAATTGCGCTTGGGACACCCCGAACTAGGTTCGGAACGAGTGGATGAAGCCCTGAAGGAAGTGGGCTTAGATCATTTATCTCTGAATACCGCACCGCAATCCTTGAGTGGGGGACAGCAACGGCGTTTAGCTTTGGCGGTGCAGTTAATTCGTCAACCGCAAATTTTATTGCTGGATGAACCTACGGCGGGTTTAGATTGGTCAATGCGACAGAATTTAATCCGGCTTTTGGCAAAATTAAAACAGCATTGGAGTCTGTTGGTGGTGACTCACGATGCCGGGGATTTATTAAAGATTGGCGATCGCTTTTGGACCCTAAATCATGGGGTAATCCAATCCGTTGAACCGGATTACATCGCGATTCGTCAGCAGTTATCTGGGGTCAGTGGTTAATTAGCTTTGAACCCGGATCGCCACCGGCATCCGAGTAAAAATGACTTGTTTACTTCTAAACAAAGTTATGGATTAAACAAGTCATTTTTTGGGGTAAATATAGAATATTTAATCAGGGAAATGGAGCGAACATTAAATAACTGATAAATGCACCGATCGACGCACCGAGAGTTAAAAAGTGTGATTTGAATGAGTGGAATACAGGGAATAATTACTGCTTGGATTTCAGCGCCACTAACATATCCATTTGGGCGATTTCTGCTGCTGGCCTGGTGTTAGTCACCCCGATGCCTTGAATGGAATTGAGCACGGCTAAAACATCTGGAGAAATTTGATTTCCCGGCGGCAGAGGCGCCCGATTAACCACGGTCATTAATTGATCCATGTTTAAGTAAAAGTAGCCTTGGTTGGGAGTGGGTAAAGAACCGGCGATCGCCTGAAAATTTTGGCTGGTATTCAAGGGTTGAGAAATCGGCTGAGACATCAGAGACATCATGGGCTGACCCAAGGTAATCAATAATAAGTTTTCATCCAACCAGCCATAGCCACCTAAGACAATTTCTTGGGACTTAACTTTCCACTCGGTCATGGGAATACTTTCATAAGTGTTAGAACCGGCTTCTAACATCGGAAACTTGGTGGTGAAACTTTTGTCAAGTTTTTTCATGCTGGCTTCTGCCAAGGGGCGATCGCTGGTTTCCAAGAGAATGACTCCGCCGAATCCCACTTGCGCTAGAATTCCTTCATTGGAGGGAATAAAACCCAAAGCAAACTGACCATCCATCCAGCTAAAAATATCTCGCTCTAAGTCTAAATTGGTGCTAGATTTGAAAGCGGCTTTCAGGGATTTTAGGTTACTTTCAAGCATGGGGTCAATCCGGGATTGTTCTAGCGCCGTTGCCCAGGAACTTTTAAGTTCTTTTCCGGTCAATACGGCAATGGTTTCACTGGGAAACCGATTCATTAATCCAGTCTGATTGTCGGTCGATGCTGATTCTGGAAAAATCCCTGGCTCGACTTGTGCGATCGCCCTGATTCGCATCCCTTCTGGCTCGATGCCTGCCCCAATCACTGCATATTTTATCCCTTCTAGTTGTTGGGGAAATCTCGGATTTTCTGAAATATTTTCCCCTAATACCTGCGCTAATAGAGTCGAGTTAGGCAAATACAATTGCAGCACAGGATTTTTAAGTTCTTGCCATTTTTTTAGTAGTTCAGTTCCTTCGGGACTGGCAGCAAACGATGCGGCATTTTGATAACTATCAATCGCTTGTTCTAGGGTTTTTTGCTGCTTGGCTAAGAGTAAATGATTGCCCACTACGGCACTGTAATTTGAGGGATTTTCACCAATTGTGCTTTGGGAAATTTTTACTCCTTTATATTCAGACTCTACAAATTTTAGGTCGGCTTGAGATTTAAAGTTCCGCTGAAATATCCAAGCTTTTAAAGGATTTTGAATGCCAACCACTAGCAAGACATTCGCTTCCTGATCCGTCGGGGGTGCCGATTTGGTTGTTGCCCCACTAGGTAAGTCGCTGTTTGGGTTTGTTGAGTCCTTTTCACTCAAGGGGGGTAATAAGACAAACATGACATCACCCACCCAAGGTTTTAAGTCGGTTTGGTAATTCAGTTCCTCTTGGGGAAAAATTCCCTGTTGGAAACGGTCAAAGACTTTGGCGATCGCCGCTTGTGATTCTGGAGTACCAAATTGTTGCAATCGATCCCAATGATGAGAATTCGTGTCAACATAAGCAGCTAACATCGTATCTTTAGGCACAATTTTGGCACTATCTACGGGGGTTAATTTCCGCCCGATTCCCTGTAGGTAAAAATAAGCACCGGCGACTCCAGCCAGGAATAACCCAGCAATTACTAGGCGCCCAGAAAACGATCGTTTTTGTTCAGACATTTATCTCCTCACACATTTTTCCCCAGATATTAACCTGATAATGCTCTTATAGGGTATGCCAGGAAGCACCCCTATGACAATATTTTTTAGAAAAAATATTTATTACGCTGAAAATAAACAAATTCGCCGAAAATCGCTCATTCCTTGTATAATGCTTTTATGGGCAAAATTTACCAAATTTTGCCCATAGATAATTTTCCCGATTAAATGTTAGTAACAAAAAATTCAAAAGTCACTAACCTTTAATCTTTCTTGAGCGATTTTCGGGAACTAGGGGAAACTAAAGAGAACTAAAGAGTGGTGGTTGATAATCTAACCAGGTTACAATTTCCCCCGATCGAACAAGGTAGAGGCGTAATGCTTACGCCCGCGAGGCGGCTTGCCCCACGCAATATACCCAATGGCGATCGCACCCACTTTCTGTAGGTTGGGTTGATGAAGGAAACCCAATTGATTATCCAATGATTAATTCCATCAGGGCTCTACTGATTATGATTTCGTCATCTTCAGAGAAAAAGCCATGAAGCAAACAAACACTTTCGACTGCTTAAAAGGGTCTTTGAGCGATCGCAATTGCTCAAAGAGATTAAATTTAAACTTATCCAAGCTCACAGGGGTGCTGGTCGCTCTTGGGGTTAGCCTTGGAGTTAGCGCAAACATTTTAGGTATTGAACTAGGTAGCCCTGTGGCGATCGCGTCCCCACGGACGGAAAGATCCAATCCATATATCACAATTTTTAACGACCCGATCTATGGCCCTAGTCGCACGTTGGATGGGACTGTCAGTGGCACTCTCAGAAGTGCGATTAAATATGGTTGGGATTTTAGCGCGATCGCCCAGGACTTCCAACAAATGGGACTCACGGAAATCTTAAGCAACCAAGATAGCGGTGATGGCAACACGATTTTATATACCGTGTTTGTACCCACCAACGAAGAGTGGCAAACTTTGGCTGCGGCAGTTCGTGCCAATCCAGAAACTCTGGAAAAGATTCTGCGTTACCATATTGTTCCCGGTGCGGTGACTCAAACCCAGCTAGAGTCTGGGGAAATCCAGACTCTAAGTGGTGCTACCCTGACCATTCACGAAAATGCCAGTGGCGATCGCTTTCTACTCAATCAGGATGTGGAAATCACCAGCACTTTACGCACCCAAAACGGCGTAATTGTGTTTGTGAATAAACCCTTAGTTCCCCCGCAAAACTAGGATTTACCAGGGATTCCCGACTAAGGTAAAAGCCGCCCAAAAATACGGGTGGGCTAAATTTTTTCCCTGGACTTGGGAAGAGATATTTTCTTGTTGATTGCTCAACCCAATTTCTCCGACTAAGGACTGAGAGTATGTCTGCGGATCGTCATCTACCCAAGTCAACTGACCATTTTCTATGTGAATTTTGCCTTGCAGCATCGCTAACTGCGCTTGCCGCAAGGCTTCCGCTTTAATGGTCTGGGTTTGAGAATTCAGGTGGCGATAAAATTCACTCATTAAGCCGAAAGTACCTTGATCGTTCACTTGCCAAAGACTTGCGAGCACGGATTTAACGCCATTTTGTACCGCTAACCCGGCAAAACCTAATTCGGCATTGGGACTCCCGAAGGCGGTTTCACAGCCACTCATCACCAGGAGTTCTAATGGTTGGTTTTGCCATCCGATTTCTTGAATTTCATGCAGGGTGAGTCGGCGATTCCAAAATTGAATATAGGAGTTTTGGGTATTTTCTGGATTAAATTCCACATGGGTGGCGAGGTGAACGATCTGATAATTTCCTCCCTCGCTTTGATATTTGAGATTTTCTGGGGTAAATGCTTCATTGATGAAGATATTACTGGATCGATTGGCGGCGATCGCGGATAATTCCAAGGGGACTTGATCCAACGGTTGAATTCTCGGATCGGCAAATTCCGACGCCCCCATTGCTAATACCGCTGAGTGACTAAGGTTCTGATAGCTGAGATCCGTTAAATTCAGGCTGGGAATTAAGCTGAGACGGTATTTTTCCACTAAAAACTGTTGACCGTCATGCAAAACGGCGAGGGGCAGGGAGCGAATATTCGGATCGAGAGAAAACATTAAAGTGTCAATCCCCCGACCGTTTAATTCCCCTTCAATGGGGCTAATTAACCATTGATATAGTTGTTGTGCCGAGGATAAATAGCGTTCGCGAAGCGGTGCGGATGCACTTTCGCTGCCCAAGGTTCGGGGATTGGTGACATCGGCAATTAACTCTTGTATCGTAGCATTGAGTAAGTCCCGATTGGCATGGTGGACAATTCGGCGAATTGTCGGTTGCCCAGGAGACAGCAACATCAATTCTAAGTAATCGCTAAATGCCAAAACATACACGACCCCAGGGGTGGAGTTAGTGGTTAAAGCGATCGCCTCTAAAGAGTTTTGTAAATCACGATTAATTAATGAGGAATAAGCCTCTGACCAGGATTGGCGATTCGCGGTAGCGATCCGGTTCGCGGAATCAGTCAAATAGCTGACTGGAGAATCTAAAACTTTCGCCTGAATTGTATAAGAGTTATTTTCAGCTATTTCTGGTATTTCTGATGGCGCAAATTCTGAAATTTCTCTGGTGCCGGTTATGCTTGAATTTGGGAATAAATCCGCAACTGGATCGAGGTTAATCGGTGAATTAGAGAAACTGGTTGAATCCTCGATGGGTTCTGAAAAAGAAAATGACTGATTCCCCAGAGTTCCGTGCTCATAATTGCCCCAGGATGGGGAAATCCGAGCATCTTGCCAAGATAGATGGCGATCGAAGTATGCTTTATTTTGTTGATTAGCTGGATTTGGATCGCCATTTTCTTGGCTAAATTCTGGAGGCAAACCACTCCAAGACCGGGTGTTTCTCGGTGTAGTTGGGATAGTTGGTTGATATTGCAAATCATCTATTTCATCTAAAACAATTGAAGCAGACCAACTCGTAGATTTTTCCCCTGATTTCTGATTTACTGGTGGGCGATCGCGGCTTTCTGGGCTAAATTCTGGAGGTAACCCACTCCAAGACAGCGAATATATCGAATTTTTTCCTATAGTTTGTATAGTTTTTTCGGTAACTTCTGGGGTTACTTCTGTAGTAACTTTTGGCTGAATTTCTGGTTGATCTTCTGGGTTATTATTCGCTACTTTAACCGGAGCATTACTGTTAAAAATAGCTGCATTTTGCTCCGGTTCAGATATGTTTGCCGATCGCTCCCGATCGCCGTTGAATTCTGGGGCAAAGCCACTCCATGCCGTCAAATTAACCTTAGCGGGTATTTCTTGCCAAGGAACGCTAATTTCTGATGCATCAAAAACTGTCTCCTCCAACACCGTTTCATCGGGGTTAGTTGCGGCAACCGTTAGATTTTCATCAACATCATAAACATAAGGAATTTCTGGGTCAATGAGTGTGTGATAATTCACCGGATTGACTGAGATATTTTGCGGATTTAAAATATCTCGCAATCCCTCAGACAATAATATCTCTGGTGGAATGGAACTATCTATGAGCAAAGCAGAGGCGATCGCTTCTTGAAAAGTCTCCGAATTGCCGACATTTCCAACAACATTGCTCAGGGAAAAATTTCTCCCTGTCACTGATAGACTTGTTGGATAAACTGTTGAAGCCTCAGATGCAACTACATCCGTAGACTCTAGGAAAAATCCACTAAATAAATTATGATCGAAATTACGATCCTCAGCGCTGACCCCGGCATACGATTGATAATTTTCCGGTAAATTTTCCGGTAAATCTAAACTAAACTCTGAACTCTCTGAACTATTTTGCTTTTGGGCTTCTGTGGGTAGCAAATTCAATTGATTATTCAAAGTTGCCCCAATAATTAAACTACGATAACCCCCTGGATTTTCAATAAATTTACCGGAAATCTTCCCTTCAACCCTTGCAGCGATCGCCTGAATCACCTCAGCCCCGGGCTGCCGAAACTCTGGCTCAAGATTAATATCATAATTAATATCATAAGCACTCATCCAAAGCTTAGGTAAGCCTCCCGTAATACTGATAGCATCACCTAACTCAGTGTTAGTGCCAAATAAATCCACTGGCATCAATCCGTATGCCATTGCCTCAAACATCACACCCGCCGAATTTATCCCCGGATAATTTTCCTCATTTATGGTTTTATTTTTTCCTCCTAAGTTTCCTAATAAATTTGTCGAAAAATTAACCGGCTGATTTACCATATTTTGTGGAGATAATATATCGATAAAATTGCTAAAATTATTTAGCTGCTGTTCCCGATAAAAATTATCTCCAGTTTGAGATTGAGCCACTGACGGCAACAGTAAAAAAGCCACGGGCAAAATATTAGATGAATTGACTAAAATTTTCTGGTGTGCCCGAAATATCCCTAAGCTTTGGTGGAGAATATTGTAGTTAATTAAACTGACTTGACTGACTTGATTGACTTGCATAATTATTCCGCCCCAATTGTTATCCGATAATTTATCCCATGAGTCTTCCCCGATTGACTAAATATAATTATACCTCATTTTTTAGGTTATGCATCATAGATTTATTCTAATATATGTCAGGGCGGCGTTGCATTCGGGTAAAAAACAACCGGGTTTTTCCAGTAAAAATGGCACACCTGTAGGGGCGAAGCATACTCTTCGAGAAGGCTTCGCCTACGGGTAATAAATTTTTGAGTTTTTCCTGTAGGGGCTTGTAGAGGCAAAGCATTCGGGCAGTTAATTCTCGCTTTTTACAATCAAGATAATTATCCGAATGCTTTGCCCGAACCCGGCAGTTAATTCTCGCTTTTTACAATCAAGATAATTATCCGAATGCTTTGCCCGAACCCGGCAGTTAATTCTCGCTTTTTACAATCAAGATAATTATCCGAATGCTTTGCCCGAACCCGGCAGTTAATTCTCGCTTTTTACAATCAAGATAATTATCCGAATGCTTTGCCCGAACCCGGCAGTTAATTCTCGCTTTTTACAATCAAGATAATTACCCGGTAAGCTTTCGCCATGCCGTAGACGCGAAGCGGCTTCCCGTAGGGTAGGCTTTATGCTTCGCCCTTACGCCCGTAGGCGAAGCCTTCTCGAAGAGTATGCTTCGCCCCTACAGATTCAACAACCGCCAAAGAATCCCTACCCAACCAACAACAAGCAACAACCAACAATGAACAATCAAAGAATCCCTACCCAACCAAAAATTATTTTAATCGACTTCTAGCATTAATTGCGGGGGTGAAATTCGGTTGAATTTCAATCGCTTTATTGTAAGAGGCGATCGCTTCTTCATTCCGTTTCAGGTATTCCAAAGACAAACCACGTTGTGTCCAAGCAAATGGATCGTTGGGATAAATCTCAATCGCCAGATTAAAAGATACGAGAGCTTCTTCATCTCGCTGTAATTCAGTTAAAGCCATGCCCCGACTCACCCAAGAGGGATAGTCATTGGGTTCAATTTTAATCGCTTCATCAAAAGATTTAATCGCTGCTTCATATTGCTTAATTTCCGCCAAAGCAATCCCGCGATCGCGCCACGCATGATAAAAACTGGGATTAAGTTTGAGGGCTTGATCGTAAGATTTGACCGCATCGGCATAGCGTTCTAAACCTGCACTGAGTAACGAGGCTCGGTTGTGCCATCCGATATAGAAATTAGGGTTCAGTTCTACGGTTTTATTATAAGCATCGAGAGCCAATTCAAACTTTTCCATTTCATAGAATGTCGTGGCTTTAGCATTCCAAGCTAAATAGAATTTGGGATTGATTTTCAGAGATCGTTCGTAAGAAGCCAGCGCATCATCATAACGTCGAAGTTTGCTTAAAATCCGACCCCGTTCAATCCAGAGAATTAAGTCATTGGGTTTACTTTCTAATTGGCGATCGTAAACTGCCACTGCTTCTTCATAAGCGAGGACGGATTCTTGAGGTTTTTCTAGTCTTTCTTGGACTAATCCTTGATATTCCCAGAGGGTCGGTTCCTCTGGAGCGAAAGACACTCCCTCTTGCAACTCTGCCAAAGCTTCGGGATATTTTTTCAAGCCGATTAAAGCGATCGCCCGTCCTTTTTTGGCTTGAGCATTTCTGGGATCTAATTTCAACGCTTGATCGTGGACAGCCAGGGCTTCATTATAATTATTTAACTGAGAATAGACTTCTCCTTGGTTATTCCAAAATTTAGCATTTTTCGGTTCCAGTTCCGTAGCTTTTTGATAAGCCACTAAAGCCGCTGGATATCGTTGTAATAAAAACAGGGCATCCCCCCGACATTTCCAAGCATTTGAATAGTCTTCTTTAATCGCCAGCGCTTGATTGCAGAGTTCTTCCGCTTCTAAAGCTTGGCGTAAATCTAACTGTGCGGAGGCTTGTTGAATCACCGCATCGGCTTTTTCCAGTAGACGGCGATGTTTCTGAGCGTTAGTCCACAAAACCGTTCCCCCGATCAGCGCTATTAACAGTAAAACTCCTCCCGTCACCGACAACACCTGCAACCAGATTTTTTCAGAAAAAGGTAAGGTGACTTTGGCAAAATTGATAATAAATGAATTTTCTGGTAACGTCTCTGGGGGGGTTGCCTCAGAATTCGACTTGGGGCGATCGCCATCTGCGGGATTTTCTATCACCCCTTCTGTCACCTTTGAAGGCTGTGGTTTTGTCACCGACGGCACGACTGTCGGTTCCGAGGAAGATGCTATGGCCAAGTTTTCTGCAAATGACTGCGTACCGGATAATGCACCGGACAACAAAGCCAAATCTTTTAAAACTTCGGCGGCGGATTGATATCGCTCGCGAAAATAAGCATGAGCCATTTTATTAATAATTTCCGCGAGGCGATCGCTCACCTGGGTCAAATGTCGCCAACTCACTTCTCCGGTTTGCGGATCCGGTTCTAATTGGCTGGGATGAACCCCAGTTAAGGCTTGAATTGCCACCATTCCCAGGGCATAAATATCGCTATTCGGACGTAAATTGCCCGCTTGTTGTTCTTTGGGCATATAACCCACAGTTCCCACCGACCCAGTATTAATTAGCTGACCTTGGTCATCCAACGCCATGGTACTAATTTGTTTAACTGAGCCAAAATCTAACAACACCAGTTGACCATCGCTGGAACGGCGAATCAAATTCGCCGGATGAATATTAGAGTGAATCACATTTTGCTGATGCACAAACGTCAGTGTATTCAAAACATCTTGCAACAGCGCGATCGCCTCTGATTCTTTCCAGCGTCGCTCATTCATTTCTTCTGCCAGGGACTTACCTTGAACAAACTCGTGAACCAGATAAAATCCGGTTTCACCGGGAAAATCATCTAAAAGTCTGGGAATTTGATCGTGGGTTCCCAGCCGTTGCAGATTTTGTGCTTCCGTATCAAATAAAATTCTCGCTTCCCAAAACGGAAATGGAGAGTGCTCCGCACCGCTGACCCGATCGACTTTATGAGGTTCAATTTTTTTCAGCACACAAGGGGAATTGCCCCGTTCTCGGTCAAGAGTTAAATAAGTTTTGCCAAAAGAACTCTCCCCTAAAAAGTTAATAATCTTATAGCGGTTTTCTATCGTCTCCCCAATTTCATGGAAACCCTGAAGGTCTCTTAAAACATCGGTGGCGGATTGGTAGCGCTGCTCCCAATCTGGATGCACCATCAGGGTCAAAATATCGATTAATTCTTGGCGACATTGCACCAAATGTTGCCAAAGCAATTCGCCGGTTTTAATATCTCGCTCTAACTTGGTTGGAGGCATTCCTGTTAACGCTTGAATGGCGGTAATTCCCAGAGCATAAATATCACTATTGGGATAAACTTTGCCCCCAAGTTGTTCGATAGGCATATAACCGGGCGTGCCAATCATCGAAGTAGTGATATTGCCGCCAAAGCTGAGAACTAAGGTTTCAATTTCTTTCAGAGAACCAAAGTCAATCGGGACAATTTGATAATCAGAAAAGCGGCGGATTAAATTCGAGGGTTTAATGTTGCGATGGATTGTCCCTTGTTCATGGATTACCGCCAAAACCTCTAGGACATTATATAATAAAGCAATTACTTGAGATTCCGGCCAAGATTTTCCTTCACAAATTTCTTGGCTTAAATCTTGCCCATCAATAAATTCTTCAACCACATATAATTGATTGTTTTCAATAAAAAAGTCTAATATTGAAGGAATTTGAGGATGATGCCCTAATTTTTCCAACTTTTTTACTTCCGTATTAAAGCGTTTTTGGGCTTCATCTAAAATATATGCATGATTACTGGAGGTTTGCAGGATTTTGAGAATACAGCGATCGCCCTCAAGCCATGAGGATTTGGTACTAACTGCCCCTTCCCCTTGGCTGCGGTCTGGTTCGGCGGCTAAATCGGGATGATATTCTGCTAAATAGGTTTTGCCAAATGCTCCCTTTTTAAAGGTTTTAATAATTTGGTAACAGCCGTGTATTTTATTTCCGTTCATGGCAGAGAATCACCTTATGACTTATGGGTTTTCCTTCTGGATATTTCTGGATATTTATGATTTGAATGGAGATAGAATCGCCAAGAAACCGGGTTTCTATGAAAAATGTCTGCCTCCCCACCAGCCTCTACACAGAAACCCGGTTTCTATGTCTTCAAAATCATAAAAATTTACTATACAAGTTTCAAGGATTTGCTGTTGTTGCTCAAAATACACCCCAAGATATACCCCAAGCAAGCATCAGTTTCAGTCTAATTGTGAATTTCTGGGTGATAGATGCTAAGGCCAAATTATCTCAACTTATCACAGATCGGCTTCAAGATGATCGACCTGCGAAGTTTTGGGAAATCCCAAAATGATGGGTAAATTTATCGGAAATCTGTAGATGCTTTGGGATTTTTGCGGTGGGTCATGGATCATCTTGGAGATTGATTCAAGTCCCAAGGGTTAAACTCAGGTTCACAGAAAGCGGTGGGATCAGGAAGGATTGGCTGGGCGATCGCCCAGGGGTCAGTCTTTTACAGGACAGGGGATTGTCGATCCTGATTAAACAGCGATTTCGCGAATAATTATGTTTGTATTTTACAGTATTTCTGCCCCAAGTTGGAACAACCTCACAAATTGTCACCTTTTTTAATTCTCAAAGGTGACATTAAGGTGACATTCAGTCGGACTGACGCTTGATGGCTTGATTTAAGCGCTATATATAGTATTGGGTTATAGTATTGGATATAGTATTGGCTGGCCAATGCCCACCGGACAAATACCTCTATATAGTAGGTTGGGTTGAGGCACGAAACCCAACCTAGGAGACAGGTTCGTAAAAGAGAAGTGAACCACTGTTCTTGGTTTCAGGCGAAGCTTTCCCGGAAAAAATTCACGCTTTCAGAAACCAGGTTTCTTGTAGGGGCGATTCCGATGGCGGTGGTCGCCCCGTGGTCGCCCATGAACCCAGAAACCCGGTTACTCTGGCGGTCAGGCAACACCGCCCCCTTAATCGTAAAAAAATTAACCAAGGTTACTTACTGCGGCGTTTCAATTCATTTTCAATAGCTTGAATCACCGTTTGAATCACTTTAACCCGGGCATAGTATTTGTCATTTCCCGGCACCACCGTCCAAGGGGCGATCGGGGTACTGGTGCGCTGAATCATCTGATTCACTGCCACATAATAATAAGGCCATTTTTCCCGATTGCGCCAATCTTCCTCCGTGAGTTTATGTTGCTTAAAAGGGCTATCTTTGCGTTGGTTAAATCGGATTAATTGTTCTTCAAAGCTGATATGTAGCCAACATTTAACCAAGACATAACCCGCCCCAGTGACTTGTTCTTCAAACTCATTAATTTCTTGATAAGCCCGTCGCCATTCCGGTTCCGTGGCAAACCCTTCTACTCGCTCCACTAAAACCCGGCCATACCAGGTGCGATCGAAAATGCCAAACTGACCAGGGGCAGGCAACCGGCGCCAAAACCGCCATAGATAATGACGAGCCAATTCTTCGGCACTAGGGGCAGCAAAGGCATTCACCACATAACTCCGAGGATCGAGCACATCGGTTAAGCGTTTAATCGCTCCGCCTTTTCCGGCAGCATCCCATCCTTCAAATAACACCATCACGGGCACTTTGTGTTTATGCATTTCCAGTTGCAGTTCTCGGAGTCGGATTTGTTCTTCGCGTAACTGTTTTTTATATTCTTCTCTGGACAAACATAAACTCAAATCAACTTTATAGAGAAAATCCGGTTCAGCGGGTTTTAATGCTTCTTGTAAAGGCAAAGTGGGAGGTGGCGTTCGACAACTGAGGCGATCGAGTGCCTCCGTAATCGTGCTGGCCATTTGGATCAACACCTTCACCCGCGCCCAGCGTTGACAGTTTCCTTCTACCAAAGTCCAGGGCGCAGGGCCGGTACTGGTGCGAATTACCATATCCTCTGCAAAGGCGGCATATTGATCGTACTTTTTCGCTTGTTGCCAGTCTTCGGGACGGACTCGCCAAGAACTCAGGGAGTCTGCTTGGGCTTTTTTCAAGCGTTTTTTTAGTTCTTTTTTGCTTAAGTGAATCCAGAATTTCGCGATCGCCACCCCATCGTCAGCTAATTGCCGTTCAAAGGCATTCATTTGCCGCATCATCGCCGGGATTTTGACTTCGGAAATTCTGCCACACAGTCGGTCTTCTAAAAGGTGAGTGTACCAGCTATGGTAAAAAAATCCGATCGTCCCTTTCGCCGGTAATTTTTGCCAAAATCGCCAGAGAAACGGATATTGACGTTCTTGCTCCGTTGGTGGCCAAATCGGGTGAACCGTAAAGCCACGGGGATCCATATAACCCACCATTTTCTTCACCAGAGAACCTTTTCCCGCCGCCGTCCAACCTTCCAAAACCACCACCATCGGCAATTTTTTGTCCCAACAGGCTTGTTGTAACTCCCGCAATTCTTGCATCAAAGACTCGATTTGAGCTTCGTAAGACTCTTTATCCAGAGACAGATTTAAATCTAGGGTATCTAACATAATTTTAATTTGAATTTGATTTCAATGTTTGCATATTTACATATTTACATATTTGCCGAAAAATAATTATATTTTACATATAGTTACATATAGCGGTTTTTATTGGCTGAATTACAGATTTTTTTGGATTCCCGCCTGCGCGGGAATGACAGGTTTTTTTTGTACTTCATAACTCCGCAAAGTGCTATAAAATTCATCATACCAAATCCGGTTCTCAAAAACCCCCGTTTCACTTGCGGATGGCGAGGGAATCAAGTCTCAAAAATTTGACTTGCGCTAAGGCGGTAATGACATTTTTGAGACTTGTGAATGAGCGGATGGAAAAAAGCTATACAGCGGTTTTCTGATTACTAAACCACTAGCGGGCCCGCGCATTCCGGCAGTAGGGGCGACGAGCGCATTCGCCCGTACAATCTTTTAAGCATCAAACTTCTGCCGGAATGCGCGGGCCCCTACAAAAATTTGTGGTTTACTCAACAGAAAAAAGCTATATGTACTTTTTGCTGACAATTAGCTTAGTTGATTCGGGTCAATGCCCATTTCTTTTAAGCGCTCCCATAACTGTTGTTTTTGTCGCCGTTCTTCAGCTAAAGCCGCTTCAGCTTGTTGCCGTTCTTCTTCAGCGCGATCGGCTCGTTCTCGCTCTTGTTGCGCGATTTCTCGCTCTTGTTGCGCGATTTCTCGCTCTTGCTGGGCCAACTCGAAAGATAACTTGACCAAATTACCCGCGCGATCGTAAAAGCGCAACCAAGTTGCTGTTTCCCTCAGAATGGTTCCATCCCAAGTGCCTCACAATAATCCCAAACTTTCGCACCACAATCAACCGCGATCGTCAGGAGTTATTTCTTGATAACGGAAATTTTCTCCTAACTTCCAACCTTTTAGGGATTCTGGAGCGAAAGGATCGTAAATAAAATAATGCCCGGTTTTGAAAACCTGCTCGTAAAGATCCTTCTTTTTTCCCTGATCCTGATTAGCCGTAGAAGGCGACATCAACTCGACAATTACATCGGGATAGCGGCCACCTTCTTCCCACACTACCCACCCTTGACGTTCTTTTTTCCCATCCACATTTAAAGCCACAAAGAAATCCTGCCCTTTATAATACCGATTTCGCGCTTGTTCGCTGCTGTAATATACAAACATATTCCCACCAGCAAAATAGTCTTCTCGTTCTTGATAAGCCAGCGTCACGGCAGAAATCAAAACATTCATGGCGATGCGATGGCGATTACTTGTCCTCGGTTCTCCGTCGTCAAATATTAGATCGGTAGGGGGAGGGGAGGGAATCCACTCATCTTCGAGTTGGAGATTTTCCGTTTCATTTGCTTGCTCTTGAATCAGTTGCACAGACATAGTAATACTCTCCAATTCCTGATAAAATTATACCTGAATTAATGCCAAATGAGCCACTTTTCTACTAAGTTTATTGTTTTTTTTAATAAATAGTTGCTAATTAAGTAGGTGAACATAATTAATTGCACTTTTCGTTCCCCACCGTAAATCCTTGGATTCCCGCATATAGGAAGGAGAGAGAAAAGAGAAGAGAGAAAAGAGAATATATTGACTAGGCATCCTCTTTCCTCTTTCCTATGCATCCTCTTTCCTCTTTCCTATGCATCCTCTTTCCTATGCATCCTCTTTCCTCTGATATGGTCTGTGGTGCATTTATTTCTGCCCACCTAATTATTTATGATGCTAATCGGCTAAAAAATATATATTTAGATTTATATTTTTATTGATCCGATTAGCTGAGATTTTATAGCAGATATTTAAAATCTGAATTGTATCCGTTAAAACCAATTAACTCTCAGGGCAAATTCATCAAATTTTATCGCAGGGCTGCCCGGTTCTCTGGTATCAAAGCGATAACTACTCACGGTTCCTGTCTTGGTATCAAAAATACTAAATACAGAAATATCGTTACTGGCAATATAGGGCAATTTTTCCCCATTTTCGCCCACCAAAGGCGCCATATTGGGCATTACCGGATCTAAGCCATTGGGATCGCCGATCGCCGCATATTTTTCTTGATAATTCTCCGGCACCTGCCGTTTTTGATCGGCGAACAAATGCGCCCCATAGCTATTGCCCACATTAGAGGATTCTAAATAGTGAGTTTGAGTAGAACTGACAAACCGATTCCATAAATGAGAATGTCCATAAAACACTAACTGTACTCCTGCTGCTTCTATTAATGGCACCAGATCGCGCATAATATAATCTTGTTTTTGGGGATATTCATATTTTACCGTAATCTGACCTGTTGCATCTTGTTCCAAGCGTTGCTGTGGATCTGTATAAGGCGGCACAACATTGCCCCCCAAAGAATGTGGGGGATGGTGAAACATGACAATTTTATATTTCGCCTGTTTAAATTCAGGACTATTTAATTCTTGTTTAAACCATTCATATTGCGGGCTGCCCGGAGTAATGGGTTCAAAAATATGTTGACCATAGCCCCAATTTTCTGGTTGATTAACATCCCCTTGCCGTTCCTGGTATCGGCCTTTAATATTTGGAGATAAACTGTAATTGCGCCAAATATTAGTCACATACAAAACTACTAAGCGAATATCCCCAAAAGTCACAGCATAATATTTTTTCCCGCCAGGTTTACTTTCTGGCAAGGTAAATAGTTCTTCATAAGTTTCGGTATTAAAAGAATTATCAACTAACCAGCGATCGCGCACCACTTCGGAATCTTCTGGATTCAACTCCAGGGCTTTTTTAGCATAAATTGCTTCGGCCATTTTTCGAGGAAATGGGTCGTTAAATTCACCATTTAAACTATCTTCTCTGCCAAACCTGCCCATCACTTCATGGTTGCCCAAAGTGGTAAAGATCGGCGCATATTGAATAATTTTACCACCCCGATAAACCGTGGTTCGGCCTTTTTTTGCTAGTTGATAATTAGCTCGACCTTGCAAACAAGGGAAAAACGCCCCGCCTCGGTTATCGTCAAACCATTCTGAAGCGCGATCGGGGACATTCACTAAATCCCCCGCATGAAATACTGCATCCACCTGACCCACGGTTTCCACCACTTTTTGTAAATTTGCGGCAGTCATGGGCATCAGTTGATGATCGGAAGTGAGTAAAATTTTCAGGGACGTTCCCGGTTTTGGTGTTGGGGATGCGGTGAAGATATCGCTACTAATTTGCAGTCCATCATTGCGGGTACTAAATACTTGATAAGGGATGCGAATTTCTGGCACTAAATCAGTCAGTTCGGCTTCATGTCGCCAAATTTCTCGCGCTGTGGGTTTTTGCCAAATTTGACCCGTTTCGGTTTGGTGGCCTAATCGAGATTTTTGGTCTTCACGAGTCCGACTTAATTTAGTTGTGGTTGCGCCGACAATTTTTTTCATATCTGACCCGTAGATTACCCGATGATCGACACCGGGAAAATCCGTAAACCAAACAATATTGACTGAGGTTTCTGTGGGTTTTTGGACAAATGGGTCGGTGAGGAGTTGGGGAGAATTAGTCATAGTGTTTAATGTGGGCAAGAATAGGGCGAATGCAAAGCTAAACAAAACTAAAAGAGCCAGTATCCATAAATTGCGATCGCTCTTTGGGCCATCATTGAGATAATTTTTCCAGTCTGGTGGTATGGGAATTAACATTATGGTTTAACTGACAAGGGTTTAGCTCCACGGTTTTTGTCAAAAAGCCGGGAAGCGTTGATCGGATCTCTAATCAATATAGGCGATAAATTGCGATCGCCTACCCATTACCTCTGCGCTACCAACCAGACTGCCAACCAGATGAATACTGAATTGAATGCTGAATTGAATGTTGAATGCTTATCAGTTATTTATCTGTCTTTTGCTGGCAATTAGCCCAGTTGATTTGGGTCAATTCCCATTTGCTGGAGTCGCTCCCATAACAGTTGTTTTTGTCGGCGTTCTTCGGCTAAAGCGGCTTCAGCTTGTTCCCGTTTCATTTCAGCGCGATCGGCTCGTTCCCGTTCCTGTGGCGCCAACTCGAAGGATAACTTGACCAAATTACCCGCCCGATCTTAAAAGCGCAACCAAGTAGCTGTTTCCCTCAGAATGGTTCCATCCCAAGTGCCTCACAATAATCCCAAACTTTCGCACCACAATCAACCGCGATCGTCAGGAGTAATTTCTTGATAACGGAAATTTTCTCCTAACTTCCAACCTTTTAGGGATTCTGGAGCGAAAGTATCGTAAATAAAATAATGCCCGGTTTTGAAAACCTGCTCGTAAAGATCCTTTTTTTTTCCCTGATCCTGATTAGCCGTAGAAGGCGACATCAACTCGACAATCACGTCGGGATAGCGGCCACCTTCTTCCCAAAGCACCCAGCCTTGACGTTCTTTTTTCCCATCCACATTTAAAGCCACAAAAAAATCCGGCCCTTTATAATCCCGATTTCGCGCTTGTTCGCTGCTGTAATACACAAACATATTCCCACCAGCAAAATAATCTTCTCGTTCTTGATAAGCTAAAGTCACGGCAGAAATCAAAACATTCATGGCGATGCGATGGCGATTACTTTCCCAGGGTTCTCCGTCGTCAAAAATTAAATCAGTAGGGGGAGGAGAGGGAGTCCACTCGTCTTCGAGTTGAAGATTTTCCGTTTGAGTTGTTTGCTCCTGAATCAGTTACACAGACATAGTAATACTCCCCAAAATTTTTATTATATAAAAAGCCTATTTTGTGCTTAATTAACAATTAATAACTATTACGAAAAAATTATAAATTTAAATTTAAATTTAATTATTTAATTAATAATGTAAATTTATTAAAATTAATTGAAATTATATTATAGTATAACTCATAAAATATTGAATTGCTATATAGTGTTCAAAAAGCTATATATTGCAAAATTTTAATAACTACTGAAATATGCACAATCATCGTCAACAGTAAACAGCAAATGGGTTTTTCATACCATCTCTGTCACCCAACCTGCTCATAGAAACCCGGTTGGTTTGCCCGATCGCTTATTTGTCGAGTCAGAAACCGGGTAATTGACACCAAATCTCTGTCACCCAACCTTCATGCTCATAGAAACCCTGTTTCTTGCTTGCTGAGGGGCGATTCCCTCGCCAGAGCTTTCGCCCGATCGCTTATTTGTCGAGTCAGAAACCGGGTAATTGACACCAAATCTCTGTCACCCAACCTTCATGCTGATAGAAACCCGGTTTCTTTGCCCGGTTGCTTGAGGGGCGGCTTTCAGGGGCGATCGCTACCATATCCCTGGGGAATTTTTTAACATTTCGTAATATATAGTGATAAATTAAAACCTAGTAACCGATCGCCATTACATTGCTCAACATCAGGGCAAAGAAGAGTCTGAGCCTATTTCCTTGGCACGCAGACTGATGGATGGACGATCTCCGGCTTGACCAGTTGGGATGTTGGGCATTAGGCTGCCCATCGTTCCTCCCAGTGTTTACCCATGTTCATCAACATAAATCAGAGTCTCAAATACTAATGAGTAACATCAAATTTGTCAATAGCGACAATCAGGAAATCAAAGAAGTTGTGGCCGCTCAGGGAGCCAATTTACGCCTGAAAGCCCTAGAAAACCAAATCGATCTCTACAAATTTTATGGCAAAATGATGAACTGTGGTGGCTACGGTCAATGTGCTACCTGTATTGTGGAAATTGTCGAGGGCGAAGAAAATCTTTCTCCTCGAAGCAGCGTTGAAGAGAAAAAACTCAAGAAAAAGCCCGCCAATTATAGGTTGGCTTGCCAAACTCTGGTCAATGGGCCAGTCACCGTGAAAATCAAGCCTTAATCTTTTGTTTGCTAATTGGTCATTTGTAATGGGGCAAAACCGCCACCGCCAAATGACCCGCAGACAAATGATGATATTCTAATTTTGTTCAACAATCACATTGACATAGAGGTGTTGTAGTATGCAAGTTAACGATCTAGGTTTTGTGGCAACCATCCTATTTGTACTGGTTCCCGCTGTTTTCCTCTTGATTTTGTACATTCAAACCGCCAGCCGAGAAGGTAAGAAAAATTAGGAAAAACTGCGAAAATTATTTCACTAACTCAGCAGACACCTAGGTGATTAATCACAGGTGTCTTTTTGTTTTTATGGGTGTGGGGTGTGGGGGTGTGGCGGAGCAGAGGCGCAGAGGCGCAGAGGCGAAAAAGAACACCCCAGCACCCCAGCACCCCTTCCCTTTCCCCAACCAAAGAATCTCTACCCAAAGAATCCCTAGCCAACAACCAACAAATAGGGGCAATTAATGAATTGCCCCTAGTGCTGGATCTGATGGGTCAGTCCGGTTAGATGGATTAACGACGGACTAATAACACTGGGCAGTCAGCGTTAACGCGCACATAGTCGGAAAGTGAGCTACCCAGGAGGCGATCTAAATCCACCAAGCTTTTGGCCATGTTCGGACGGCGATCGGGAGAACCGAGTAATAGGAGATCGGCATTGGTTTCTTCGGCGATCCGGCAGATTTCTGGGCCGGGTTTACCACTGCCGGTGATGCAACGATAGTTAACTCCGGCTTTTTTCGCTTCCGCAGCAGCGGCAGCTAATACTTCGTCTTCTTCCGCTTGATTGACCGCTTTGGGTGGGTTGACGTGAGCGAGGATTAACTGACTCCCCGATACATTTCGGGTGAAAGCTAAGGCCATTTCTAAGGATTGTTTGGCTTCTGGGGAGTTATTCATCGCTACCATGACTCGGTTGATCCGTTTGACATAGCTATCGTCTTTGACCAGTAACATGGGACGGGAAGCAAGCTGGAAGACATACTGACTGACGGATCCTTCTAAAATGGCTCGTAAGCGACCTAATGCCCGCGAACCGATGATAATCAGGTCAACGTTTTCTTCTTCAGCGACTTCACAAACGATGGCTTTTGGATCTCCTTGTTTGAGTCGGGGGTTGACTTTTTTGGCATCGACTTTTAGGGCTTTGACCGCATCGGCGAGAATTTTCCCTCCCTTGGCTAACTTGGCAGACATTTCATCGGCGATGGTTTCGGGGGTGACGACGTGCAATAGGGTAATGGATGCGCCTTGGAAAGCGGGAATGTCCATTAACATATTGACCATTTCTTCACACAAGCCACGTCCGGCAACGGCGACTAAAATTTTTTGAATCATTTGCTCTCTCTTGATAAAACAGGTATTTTTCAGAGTGAGGTTCTCTTGATCCTTTTGGATCAAGATCCCCTGATAAAATTTAAGGATAAGACTGATTACTTACTAAAAATTTGTAGTTTTGTAACATGACTGAACAGACATATCCGCAGCAACAGTTACCCCCAGTCCGGGCGATCGCCCCTACAGTACACAGAAGCGAGGACGGCTGGTTTGAGTATCCCGTGCGATCGCACCCACATCATACGGACTATGCCGGAGTGGTTTGGCATGGTACATATTTAACTTGGATGGAAGAAGCGCGAATTGAGTCCCTGCGAAGTATTGGCATTGATTATGCCCAATTGGTGACAATTGGCTGTGATTTCCCGGTGATCGAGATGTCTTTGCGCTACCACAAGCCTATGCACTTGGGGGTTGATGCGGTGGTCAGAACTCGGATGGCTGAAATGCGGGGAGTGCGACTGAATTGGGAGCAAAATATTCAATCGATTAATGGTGAGGAAGTCTATGTCAAAGCACTGGTGACATTGGTCGCTTGTGATATGGCTGAAGGTAAGATTATTCGACGATTACCGCCTTTGGTGCAGGATGCGTTGGTGAAATTGAGTCAATAACAGGACGATCGGTAGTAGGGGCGTCCAAGCGAACCGCCCCGACATTGTATTGATGTGTCACCGAGTGTCACCGTCACGGAACGGCACCCTACACAGGCGTTGCGTAAGTCCTGCAAATGATAAAACCAAATGATAAAACCAAAAAGTCCCTGGGTGAAATCTGTCAGCCTTTCCCAGTTGTGTAATCGTGATGAAATGTCTGATATCCCTGTTTAAGCGATCGCCTCTGTCTCATAAACTAATGTGTCAAAAGCGGCGGCGCCTAGGGCAGATTTTGCTTTTAGTGATTCTTTTTGGTTTATGCAATTGCCTGACTGCGGTCAGCCTTCATGGGTCGCATCCCACTTTTGCCGGGGCGAAGCATTCGGGTAACGATATTGTAGGGGCGAAAAGCGAATCGTCCCTACAGGAAAAGCGAAAATTAACGGCCCGAATAGGGGCAAAGCATTCCCGTAAAAAATTCACGCTTCTAACCCATCGAACTTCTGCGGGAATGCTTTGCCCCTACAAATTTATTTGTATATGGGATGCGACCAAGCATGACAGGGAAGGCAAACACTTAACTGAGGAAGCGCTGGCTTTAAACCAAGAGATTAAAGCACCAGAGATGACCCATGAATCGGCACAGGAATTAGCAAACTTGCTGAACCAACCACAACTCGCAGATATTTCAGAGGCGATGCCGCGCCAGGGACACGGAAAGGAAATCGCGATTAACCAAGTTGACCCCGATACAGCGGTGATTTATCCGATCATTTTGCCCGATCGCCTCGAAGTGATTTTTGCTTTGCCCGGACATCCTCTGCGTCAAACGACGATCCGGGAACCCAAGGAAATGGTAGAAACCACGATCCGCCAAATGCGTAATTCCCTGAGAAAAACTTCTTTTCTGGAAGAGCGTTTACCCTTGGCGCAAAAACTCTATGATTGGTTGATTCGTCCGGTAGCTGACGATTTAGCCAGTGACAAGATTAAGACTTTGGTCTTTGTCCTCGATGGGCCGTTTCGGAATGTGCCGATGGCGGCGCTTTATGATGGGCAACAGTATTTAGTGGAGAAATACGCGATCGCCATTAATCCTGGTTTGCAGTTTTTGGGCAAAAAGCGATCCTCTCTGCCACCGGAAGAGGTAAAAGCCCTGCTGGGCGGAATCAGCGAAGCCACCCAAGGATTTAGTCCATTGCCTGCGGTGGACTTAGAACTCGCGGCAATTGCCGCCCAAATTCCCACCAAGACTTTGCGAAATCAGGCTTTTACCAAAGATGCCCTCAAAGAAGAAATGGTGAAAACTCCGTTTCCCGTGGTTCACTTAGCCACTCACGGACAATTTAGTTCTAACCCTAAAGAGACGTTTATTTTGACTTGGGATGACAAAATCAACATTGAGGACTTACAAAGCATTCTGCGCGATCGGCGCCGACAAAAGAACCCTCTGGAATTATTGGTACTAAGTGCCTGCCAAACCGCCGAAGGAGACAATCGAGCTACCCTTGGATTAGCGGGAATCGCTGTGCGATCGGGGGCGCGGAGTACCTTAGCCACACTTTGGTCAGTCAATGACGAGTCTACCGCTGCTTTCATGGCCGAGTTTTACCGACAACTCACTCAACCGAATATGACCAAAGCCGAAGCGCAACGCTTGGGGCAAATCAAGCTGCTCACCGATCCGAAGTATCGTCATCCTTTCTACTGGGCTCCGTTTGTTTTAGTGGGAAATTGGCAATAATCCGCTGGAATTTAGTTTTGTGGTATGTTTTGCCCAGTTATGGAGCAGATTATCCCAAGAATCATCAATTCTATCTAAACCAGGGCATTAATGATCCTCAAGCTGATTCCTAGAAATTTTTTGGCAGATTTTAGGGGCGCCTAATCAGTGTTATTTCTGAAGTGAAATCAATTAATCTTTTTTTAAAGATATCAAAGTATTTTTTACTATTGTTATCAGTATTATGGTTATCAATTATGGCGATCGACTGGGAGTCTTAAGCATAACCCTGACAGAGGGTCAGACCCCTTAATCAGAGAAGCGCTTCACTTGCTCGTAATTTTACGGTAGTAAGTCTCACCTAGACTTCTCCCCCCCCCATCAAAACCTTGAAAAAAGGTGAAATCATTCGATAAAATCCCATCTATCTATAACCAATGCCCTATAAACCAGAGCCAGTATCAGAAAATCATCAAGTCTATGGTAGAATCAATCCTTCATGTTATATACTAAAAAAATAAAGAAAATATCAAAAAACTCTCGCTCGGTTAAAAATAATTAATATAAATTAGCGATCGTATAATCCTTAACCAAGCTTAAATATTGAAGCGATGGAAAAAAAATAAAAATCCTTTGATTTCAAGAAAAACCGAAACAAGCCATGATCTTTCCGGTGATCGGGATGAACATGAGATCCAATGCAGAAAAAATCCGAAAAAATACGCATAAAAATGAACATTTGTCAACAGACGTGAGTATTATTTAAATTAGGAGATAATTTATGATGGGAATTAAACGGTTGATATTTTATCTATCTACGCTGTCGATCGCCCTATCTTTTGGATTAATCACCTTGTCTGCTATGCCAACCCAGGCACAGGTGAGATTGGAGAAGAATATGACAGTGAGCAGCGATGTTGAATTACCATTGCGGATACAAATTAATTTTGAAACGAAGGAACCGGACGAAGGGGAACCGGAACAAACTGTAGGGGCAGGAAGCCGGAATGCTGAAAAATGTACCGATCCGCAAGACTACAAGGCCCTAACTTTACTGGTTCCGGCCAATACGGTGGCTTTAACTGTAGCCGAAAGACCCATGTTTTTTGTTTATTTTCCCAAAACCGTGGCAACACAGGCGGAGTTGAGTCTCAGGGATGAACAGGGAAATGGGATTTACCAAACTATTTTTGATCTCGGCGAAACCCCTGGGATTCAGGGGATCCAATTGCCAATTACGGCACCGGCTTTAGAAGTTGGTCGGAGGTATCAATGGTCGATCGCCATGATTTGCAATGCCGATGACCGACTCCGAGATCAAGTAGCAGATGCTTGGATTCAGCGGATTGATCTGCCTGCGTCCCTGAGTCAGCAACTCCAAAATGCCGCGATCGCAGAACAAGCGTCACTCTATGCCCAGAATGGCATTTGGTACGATACCATATCAACATTAGCTGAATTTATCTCTCAGTCTGAAAATTCAACAGTGGCGACGAATGCGTGGCAACAACTTTTAAGTTCCGAAACAGTACAGTTAGATCAATTCCTAGAAATCCGTTGGCGGATTCAGGAACAACACGGAGAAAATTAAAAGTAGATAGAATAGAAAAAATTTTCATTTTTTGTTTGTTCATGGGTTCTAAGACCTGGAAAAAACTCCAAAAGCTACTGTGGGAATGGCGAGGAGTGATTGTAACTGCTCCCACGGTGGCAGGATTGACTTTAGCATTACGGATGACCGGATTGCTCCAAGGATGGGAATTGCGAACGCTAGATTTATTTTTTCGCTGGCGTCCTTCGGAACCCCAGGATGAACGAATTGCGATCGTAGAAATTGATGAGCCAGATATCAGCTATGTGGGAACTTGGCCGATTCCCGACCGGGTTTTAGCAGAGTTGTTAAAAAAAATTAAACAGCAACAACCGAAATCCATTGGCATGGATATTTATCGGAATTTGCCGGTAGAACCGGGCTATGAAGAATTAGTAAAAGTATATAAATCTACGCCGAATTTGATTGGCGTGAAGAAAATTCTCGGAGACGCTTATGGCGGTCCCGTGGCGCCGCCAGCAGTGTTGGGTGAGTTGGGTCAAGTGGCAGCGGTGGATATGGTCAGTGACAAAGATGGCAAAATTCGTCGCGCCTTACTTGCGGTGACGCCGCCCGGTGAACCGACGATTTATGCTTTGTCCAGCCGTTTGGCCATCATGTATCTGGAAGAACAAGGAATCAGATTACAGCCTCACCCTGCAAAAAAAGAGGCGAATGTTCTGGGCAAGAGTTTATTTTTCCGACTGCAAAAAAATGATGGTGGGTATGTCCGCGCTGATAACGGCGGCTACCAGATTATGCACAATTTTCGCAAGTCTTGTCCGATCCAAGAGTTAAATTGCGACGTTTTCTATACGGTGTCCCTGAGAGATGTTTTGACCGACAAAATTGAACCGGATGCTTTGCGCGATCGCATCGTCTTAATTGGTTCCACTGCCGACAGCCTGAAAGACAGCTTTTTAACTTCTTTTGACGGACAAAAGGGCAGTGCGCGAACTCCAGGGGTGATCATCCACGCTCAATTAGTGAGTCAAATTCTCAGTGCCGCCCTAGATGGACGCGGCTTAATCCGGGTGTGGTCTGAACCTGTGGAATGGATCTGGATTTCTTTCTGGTCAGTCGTTGGTGCTACGTTAACCTGGAGTTTGTTAGGCCGCAAATGGGAAGTAGTCAGTATTTTCCTAGTTGGCGCCAGTCTCGGATTCGGCTCTTTTGTCGCCTTCTTAGGTAATTGGTGGATTCCCGTAGTCCCCGCCTTGGTGGGCTTTTTTGGCTCGTCTGTGATTATTGTTGGCTATATTGGCTATACCGAACGGGAGCGATCGCAGGCGCAATTACGCTTCAATGCCTTGCATGACGGACTCACGGGCTTGCCAAATCGTCGTTGTCTGATTTCTCGGCTGCAAAGTGCCATTGAATATCGCCAAGAAAACCCAGATTATTTATTCGCCATCCTATTTTTAGACTTAGATCGCTTCAAACTGATTAACGATGCCTTGGGACATAGAACAGGTGATGACTTATTAATTGCCACCGCTTGCCGACTGGGAGAATGTGTCAAACCTAGAGACACCGTGGCTCGCTTAGGCGGCGATGAATTTATCATTCTCCTAGAAGATATTCACCAAATCCAAACCGCCAGTCAGGTGGCGGAACGGATTCATCAGCAACTCAAGTTGCCATTTTATATCAATGGCCATGAAGTCTTTACCAGTACCAGTATTGGCGTTGTCCTGAGTACGATGAATTATCAGCAGCCAGAGGATTGGCTGGCTGCTGCGGATGTGGCCATGTATCGAGCCAAAGCTCGTGGCAAAGCCAACTATGAGATTTTTGATAGCAGTATGCAAGCGGATGTGATGTTCCAGCTTAAGCTGGAAGAGGATATCCGTCAGGGAATCGATCGCGAAGAATTTGAACTGTATTATCAACCAATTGTATTGACCAATACCACCGAGTTGGCGGGGTTTGAAGCCTTGGTGCGCTGGAATCATCCAGAACGGGGTTTTGTTTCTCCCGGTCAATTTATTCCTTTGGCAGAGGAAACCGGATTAATTGTGCCGTTGGGTTGGTGGATTTTACGCACCGCCTGTCGCCAGTTACACTCGTGGCATCAACAATTCCCCGACCAAGCGGGTTTAAAGGTCAGTGTCAACCTTTCTGGCAAGCAGTTTCTCCAGTCCGATTTAGTGGAAAAAATTGCGGATATTTTACAAGAAACTGGTTTAAATCCTTCTACTTTGAAGTTGGAAATTACCGAAGGAGTGGTGATGGATAATGCAGAAATGGCGATTAAAATGTTACAACAAATTAAAAATTTAGGGATTACTTTAAGTATTGATGATTTTGGCACGGGATATTCTTCTTTGAGTTATTTACATCGGTTCCCAGTTGATACTTTGAAGGTCGATCGATCTTTTGTGAATGGGGTGGAAAGCGATCGCGATAAGTTAGAGATTGCTCGGACGATTCTCCTGCTGGCACATAGTCTAGAAATGGATGCGATCGCAGAAGGGGTGGAGACATTAGAACAGTTTCTCATTTTGCAAGAACTTAGCTGTGAGTATATTCAAGGGTACTTTTTTTCTAAGCCTTTGAATGTAGAATCGGCAGTTAATTTGCTCAAAAAACCCGATTTTAAACAAAAAATTGTTGTAGATCAAAGTCTTCATAAATAATCCAGGTCTAGGGTAGTCTTAGGAAAGTAGCAGAATTAGCTATGAGGAGCAATCAATATTCGTCCAGCAGTCCAGCATTAGTCCTCCAGCATTGTTTCTCTGGCTTAATTAGCTGAAAACTTCTGACTAAACTGGCTTTAATCTATCTAAGTATTTGATGACAACAAAAAGGATTTAACAGAAAAAAAACCGCAAAAATACGCAAAAATACGCAAACTTAGACAAAGGGATGAGTTGTTTTGGAGATTCTCCGTAAAATCACTCAAGTTAGTCTGGAAAACTGATTAATCCGACCCAAAGCAAAAGTCCTGTAATCTATGAATTTACAGGACTTTTGCCCGTCTTTACACAATCTTCATATAAATGCTCTGTACATTATTCCGCGATCGCAAATTATAATAGAATTAAACTCGCTAAAGAACCAACCATTTATAAACTTAAGTTAAAGCTTAAAAATTTTAGTTTGATTGTAGTTTTTCGTCCAGCAACAGGAGTCATTTCAATGGGATATCACAAAAAATACTCATCTTCTCTACCAGTGGTTTTCCTCTCATTGTCGTTCGGGTTGGTAATGGTTCCGAGAATCGCCAGTGCTGAACCCAGGGAAGTTTTTGGGGGTTTGTCTGCGCTAAATACGATCCAAGCAAAAACCCCTGATGGCATAGGTAAGCTTAAGTTTGAGACAGAAGACAATGGCTTGCCCCATAGTTCAACGGGAGGCGCAACTAGGTTTGCCGAACAGATTAATTTCCAACCGCCAGCGGATCAAGGGGCGCCGCAGCAAAGTGTTGGGGGTTCGACAAGAGGACCTGCTGTTTGCCCCCAAGATAGAAATGCTGAGTTTCCTGGACAGACGCTTACGGCACTGTTACCGGCTTCCAATCAAGGTTTAACGGTGTCTGGTCACCCTACGCTTTTGCTTTATGTGCCGCCAACTTCTGCCGGTGAAGTCCAGTTTATTCTTCAGGATGACAGTGGTCCTGACGAAGTGCAGGAAATTTATGAGACGACGTTTGCTCTGCCGAAGCATCTCACGGCAACAGGTGGCTTAGTCACGATCAAAATACCGGAAAGTTTGCCAGAGTTGGAGGTTGGTAAGACTTACACCTACTATGCGACCTTGATTTGTTCTCCTGGAGATAGTGGTGGGATTAATTACGATCAAGGTTTTATCACCCGCGTTGAAGTTCCTTCCCAGCTTGCTCAAGCGGCGCAAAAGAATCAAGGGTTATCCCCGGAACAATCTTTGTGGCAGCAGGCAATGCTTTATGCTGAGTCTGGGATTTGGCTTGATACGGTTAGTAGTTTGCTCAGTCTGATGGAGTATGAGCCGAATAATCAGGTTTTGCAAAGTCAGTGGATGTCGTTGATGAGATCCGATGCGGTGAATTTGGATGAGGCGATCGCCAAAGCCAAGATTGTTCATCTATCTGCTCAGGAATAATCAGGGTGTGTTAACCATACCCTAACGCGCCAATCTTCTGCCAATCTTCTGCCAATCTTCTATATTTAGGATTTGATATATTTAGGATTTGATTTCGGATTTTTGCGGAATTACCGTAATGTGAAAGCAAAGCAAAACCCCAGTGACAGATATAGTAGGGTGGGCAAGATTTGCCCACCCTACTATTTATATACTCAAAAACCCGGTTTTTCTGATTTTTGATTACAAGTTCAAATCGGTGACAGCCCCGACACTGCTAGAAGCGACTAACTTGGCATATTTGGCCATTACCCCAGCGGTATAACGGGGTTTGGGCGGTTGCCAGTTGGCTCGACGCTCGGCTAATTCTCGATCGGAAATTTCTAAAGTTAGCTGACGAGTGGTAGCGTCAATGGTGATGGTGTCCCCTTCTTTGACCAAGGCGATCGCGCCACCCACCGCTGCTTCTGGAGCCACATGACCCACCACGAGGCCATAAGTCCCCCCAGAAAAGCGCCCGTCAGTGATTAAACCGACGCTATCTCCTAAACCTGCACCAATAATGGCTGAGGTGGGGGCTAACATTTCCCGCATCCCTGGGCCACCTTTGGGGCCTTCATAGCGCACGACCACCACATCACCGGCTTTAATTTTACCGTCGAGAATGGCTTGGAGGCATTCTTCTTCGGATTCAAAAACTCGGGCTGGGCCGGTAATTTTGGGGTTTTTCACGCCGCTGATTTTCGCCACTGCCCCTTCAGTCGCCAGATTGCCTTTGAGGACGACTAAATGTCCTTGAGCATACATGGGTTGATCCCAGGGACGGATGACGCTTTGATTGGCGGGGGGTTCGGAGGGAATATCCGCTAGTTGTTCGGCGATGGTTTTCCCCGTAATCGTCAGACAGTCGCCGTGGAGCAAACCATGTTCCAGCAGCATTTTCATCACTTGCGGCACCCCACCGGCTTGGTGAAATTGGGTGATGACGTATTGACCGCTGGGTTTCAGGTCACAGAGGACGGGAACCCGATCGCGAATGGTCGTAAAGTCATCTAGGGTTAACTTGACCCCTGCGGCATGGGCGATCGCCAGTAAATGTAAGACCGCATTGGTGGAACCACCTACGGCCATGACTACGGAAATTGCATTTTCAAAGGCTTTCCGAGTCAGAATTTGCCGGGGTAGAATTTGATTGCGAATGGCATTGACTAAAACTTTGGCGGAATCAGCGGTACTATCCGCTTTTTCTCGATCTTCCGCAGCCATTGTCGAGGAGTACATCAAACTCATGCCCATCGCTTCAAACACCGAGGACATGGTATTAGCGGTGTACATCCCGCCGCAAGAACCCGCCCCTGGGCAAGCATTGCGTTCCACACCTAATAATTCTGCCTCAGAAATCTTGCCCGCGCTATATTGTCCCACCGCTTCAAAAGCACTGACTACGGTCAGGTCGCGTCCTTCATAGTTGCCCGGTTTAATCGTGCCCCCATAGACAAAGATGGCGGGGATATTCATCCGGGCGATCGCAATCATCGCCCCGGGCATATTCTTATCGCAGCCCCCAATCGCCAGCACCCCATCCATACTTTGACCATTACACACCGTTTCAATGGAATCGGCGATCACGTCCCGTGAAACTAGGGAATATTTCATCCCTTCGGTGCCCATAGAAATCCCATCACTAATGGTAATGGTGCCGAATACCTGGGGCATTCCCCCGGCATCCCGGATCGCAGCTTGGGCTTGTTTTGCTAAATCATCCAAACCCATATTGCAAGGGGTGATGGTGCTGTACCCATTGGCAACCCCCACGATCGGTTTGGTAAAGTCATCGTCCCCAAACCCTACAGCCCTTAACATAGCCCGGTTAGGCGATCGCTGAGTTCCTTGGGTTACAACTTGGCTTCTCAAATTTTCCGGCATTGATGTGTTGCCTCCAAATTCCATAATAAATCTAATCAGAAAAGTAGCCCCCTGCCTCCCCAATAAACGAAGCGCACGGGAGTCTTGATTTTCAAGTCCAGGGCAAGTGCCCCCGATCATTCTCTCAGAATCTCAGACCGGGGATAATTTTTTTGCTGAAGAAATTCATTATTTTTACTGGTAATTTAATATTTCTTGTTCTTTATTTGTTATTTAAAAAATGATTCCCAGCTTTAGGGGCGAAGCATTCAAGGGGTAAATTTTCAGTTTTTACAATCAAAATTTTTGTCCGAAAGCTCAAATTAAATCGACTGATTGAATCGCACGATCAAGAGGTTATTTGTTCTGATCGATTTTACCTAAAGATGGAGATCGTGGCCAAAGGCCAAAAGTAAGCGATTTTAAATGATTCAAATTATTCTGGACAAATTCACAACAAATTTGTCCAGAATAATCACTTAATTTACGATTAAAATATGCCAATAATATCCATTTATATTAGATATAAATTATGCAATAATTACCTAGGTTGATTAAGATTTTTATCATCAATGATAGTGATAGCTTACTTAGGTAGATTATTGCAAATAATATATCATGTCTAATTGCTAGTGAAAAGGACAGCCACCGGCAGTTAATTTATGGAGAAACTCACTGTTATCAAAAAAGTGTTCTACCGCTTCAAGTTTCAATTCTTCATTGACATGAGCAATCGTGATTCCCACAATTTCGATCGTTTCTCCGGTGGGAGAATAGTCTTTGAATTTGCCGATAAAGGTTCCCCAGTGTCGCCATTTGAAAACAACCTTGGGCGGTCCGGCTAATACTTCTATGACTTCCCAGAGAAAGCCCTTGGGAAAAGCTTCTGTGACAATTTTCCAGGATGATTCAAAGGTTTCTTCGGAGGATTTATAATGTTCCGTATCACCCAGAAATAGATTATAGGTGCCCCGTTCAGAAATTTCTTGCGCCGTGTATTGTGGGCCGCCGTTGGTACTCATGCGAAACTTTTCGGAAACTACAGACAGCCACTGATGAGGATCGGTTTTATTGGATGCTTCCAACTCGAAAGTTCTGACTAAATTTTGCGTGATCGCCTCTAAAGAACCTTCTACATGATTTCTTTTGCTTTCTTTTTGGAAAACTTGATTATTTTCTGAATAATCTGGACGGTTTCCATCACGCCATATTACTCCAGTATCATTCGCGATGACTGTATCGCGGTCTTGCACCCACAATGGTAGAGTTGAATCGGGATGACTGTTGCTCATAGTATAAATCTAGTACATCGACAAAACTTTATCATATTTTTTGGCGATCGCCTGCATCAAAGGCTTTACGAGTCAGAATTTGCCGGGGCAGTATTTGATGGCGAATGGCATTGACTAAAAGGCGGACTCAGCGGTACTATCCGCTTTTTCTCGATCGCTGGGTTCCTTGGGTTACAACTTGGCTTCTAAAATTTTCCGGCATTGATGTGTTGCCTTCAAATTCTTTATGAAATCTAATCAGAAAAGTCGCCCCCTGCCCTCCCCAATAAACGAAGCGCACGGGAGTCTTGATTTTCAAGTCTAGGGCAAGTGCCCCGTTTCATTCTCTCAGAATCTCAATGCGGGAGCATTTGCCCTAGAATATATAAGTTTACGGGCAGAAATAAATGCACCGCAGACCCCATTAGAGGAAAGAGAAGAGAGGAAAGAGGATGCATAGGAAAGAGGATGCATAGGAAAGAGGATGCATAGGAAAGAGGAAAGAGGATGCATAGGAAAGAGGAAAATTCTCTATTCTCTATTCTCTATTCTCTATTCTCTATTCTCTCTCCTTCCTACAGGCGGGAATCCAAAGCCTATCGGCGGGGAACGAAAAGTGCAATTAATTATGTTCACCTACTTAAAGCTTGCCAAGGAGAAATATGGATCATATTAATATTCACAATAGCAGTAATTGGATGAGTCACTAAATCATCTTTTGTCATGTTATCCGGCAATTTCCCTCGTTCAATTGACCAAGGATTCTCACAAACATCTAAGGCGATCGCCCCATAAAGATTTGCGATCGGTTGGTCATCTTGCCACGCGGCAATACTGAGTCTTAATTCGGGATGATTTTCGCTGGGTAGCCATTTTCGGGGTTGTAACCGAGGGGCAAAAAAATCCCATGTTGACCCGTCCCACTAGCAATCTCTAAAATTGTCCCTGTGGGGGGTAGCACTTGCTGTAATACCGCTAAAATTGGTTCGCGGTTGCGTTCAGTTGCCGGGGCATTTAGACGGCGATCGCTCAGATTTTTTAGTGAATTATGAATATTATTTTAAATAATCTCAAATTATTGGGAAAAAATCAATATTTTGGCCAAACAAAAAAATTATAGGTTAGGGGTAAACTGAATTTTGCAAAGGGCAAAGCATTCCGGTATATAGGTTATTGGTTTTAAGTGGATATTTACTGCGGTCATGCTTTGCCCCTACAGATATCTGACCCGCGCATTCCGGTACATAGGTTATTAGTTTTAAGCGGATATTTACTGCGGTCATGCTTCGCCCCTACAGAATACCCAGCAAAATTCGGGGTGACAATTCCCCAAAAACTAGCCAGAATATTAATAAAGAATCCAAAAGATAACTTATGGCCAAGTTTGAAATCATCGAAGAAGAAGGCTTACGGTTTATCAAAGTCCTGATAAACAACGAAACCATCCTTGCTGAAGCTGGAGCATTATTTTATTTTCTCGGCGACATTCGGATGGAGTCCCAAGGCACTGGTGGGGTTGGGGGCTTTTTCAAGGCCCTTGCCACTGGGGAAACCGTGGTGCGACCCAGCTATACGGGAACGGGAGAACTGTATCTGGAACCCAGCTTTGAAGGCTACCACATTCTGAACTTGCAGGGCGAGGAATGGGTGATGGATACAGGCGGTTACTGGGCTTCTGAGGGCAGCGTCCAGGTTGATGCCAAGCGCAACAAATTGCTGACCGGGTTATTTGGGGGCGAGGGGCTATTTCAAACCACCGCGAAAGGGCAGGGTAAGGTAGTCATTAAAACCCCAGGTCCGATTGAAGAAGTCCATCTTCGGAACGATCGCCTAGTGGTAGATGGCACTTTTGCCGTTGCCCGTTCTGCCACTTTAAATTACACCGTCACCAAAGCCACCAAATCATTATTGGGCAGCTTGACCTCTGGGGAAGGCTTTGTCAACACCTACGAAGGAACGGGCACAGTCCTGCTGGCACCCAATGCCTATTGGGAAGTAATGATGCTGCGTCAGCTTTGGGCCGTTTAAAGTGACTTTTCGGCAATATCGGCAATATCGGCAATGGAAATAATTCTGGCTCACAGGAGTTAACAATTAAGATGGCAGAAATTGAAATCATCGATCGCGAAGGTGTGCGCCTGGTTAAAATAACCCTGCAAAATGAAACCGTCCGGGCTGAATCTGGGGCCATGTACTATATGCGCGGCAACATCCAAATGGAATCAGCCGGAACTGGTGGCTTAGGTGGATTTCTCAAATCTGCTGTCACCGGCGAAAATATCTTTCGTCCTACTTACAAAGGCACCGGCGAACTATACCTAGAACCTTCCTTTGGCGGCTTCCATATCCTAGAACTGCAAGGGGAGGAATGGATTATGGATGCAGGCGGTTACTTTGCTTCCGAGGAAACCGTAGAAATCACCGCCAAGCGCAACAAGTTGATATCGGGATTGTTCGGTGGTGAAGGGTTATTCCAAACCGTGGCGCGGGGGCGGGGCAAACTTGTCCTCTCCACTCCTGGACCGATCCGGGAAATTCATTTACAAAATAACCGTTTGGTGGTGGATGGCAAATATGCCGTAGCCCGGAAAGGTAATTTGGATTATCGTGTAGAAAAAGCGGCTCGAACTTTCATGGGTTCGATGTTGTCGGGAGAAGGATTTGTGAATGTTTACGAAGGCACCGGCACAGTTTTGATTGCCCGGACTGCCTACGGACGAGCATTTATGAAAGGGAAAATTAGCGACATCATCAGCAGCAAAGTTGCCGCTGCACAGCGAGAAAGTTCTAGTAGCAGTAGTGATAGCTAATGGTCAATTAAAGGCCATTTTTCTTGTATGTAGATGTAGGTTGGGTTGAGGTAAAAAAACCCAACTTTAAACAAGTCTGGTTTTTGTTGGGTTGCGCGATCGCTTAACCCAACCTACTTTTTTCTTTACTTCTTTCTCTGTGTCTGACAGAGTTATGTTTACGGTTATTTAATTGAAAATGCTATAACTTAGGTATAACTTAATTTTCCTAACCATGATTGCCAATCCAAGTCAAAATTATATTTCTCCTCAAGAATATCTAAGCGGAGAAGAAATCAGCCCCATCAAACACGAATATATAGATGGAGAAGTTTACGCAATGGCTGGGGCTAGTGATGCTCATGTCACCATTGCCGGAAACTTATTTGCCTTGTTAAGAAATCATCTACGAGGTAGCGGTTGCCGCGTCTATATGTCCGACATGAAAGCGAATATGTCAGCCGCGAATATCGGGAATATATTTTATTATCCTGATGTGATGGTGACTTGTGATGCCAGAGATAAAGAATTGACGAATCATAAAAAATATCCTTGTTTAATTGTTGAAGTTTTATCAGATAGTACAGAAGCCTTTGACAGAGGCGACAAATTTGCTAACTATCAGCAATTACCAACCCTGCAAGAATATGTCATTATTAGCCAAAAACGCCAGCGCGTCGAATGTTTCCGTCGTAATGCTGAGGAAAATTGGAATTTTCGACTATACAATCCAGGGAGTGAAATTTATTTAGAATCTATCGATTTTCGCACCAGATTTGAGGATTTATATGAGGATGTGACTTTGGCAAATAATGCGTCATAATATAAGTTTATAATTTTACCACAAAGACACAAAGGACACAAAGAAAGTCCAGGAAAATTTTCTGTGTTTTTTCTTTGTGTTCTCTGTGTCTCTGTGGTGATAAATTATTCTCGCGATCGACTATTCCCGATGGTTCTAGGCTACTAAGTTCAATTTCATTTTTAAGCCATCTCTGGTGGGTTGATAGTAATCTTTTAAGAGTTTAACCGGGGCAAAGCCGAGGGATTGGTAAAGCCCGATCGCTGTCCGGTTTTCGGTTTCCACTTCCAGATAAATCATCAGGATATTTTGTTGCCGTAAAGCTTCTAATGATTTGCCCAGCAGTTGTTTGCTATAGCCTCGACCAAGGATGAAGATCCATAGGTGTTAAAAACCTGTTCAAAAAAAGAAATTGATGTTTATCGTGGTCAATTTTTTGCTATAGCAACCTGACTCAAGAGAGTTGTCCTTGACTCGCGCGATCGCTGCTTTATTTGCAATCTAACTAACCTTGATGTTTACTATTTACATTCCCAAAATTTCAGTTCCGCAGAATATCTGAAAATATCAACGAAATTTCGCTCAATTATGGAGAATTATGGACAATTAGGGAAAAATTGCCCGAATCACAAAAAAATTGATCAAATCAGACTTTTCCCAAGATATTGATAACTTAATCTTGGGTAATCCCTAAAACACGCAGAGATGGCTAGGGGGTAAAATTAAAAAACAATAATTGAGATGCTTGGCAGTATTTTTGTTTACCTGCATCGCTGTTCCGATCATCTAACACAGAAAACCAATAGACCTAGGGTTTTCAGCGATTTCGTCATCGGTCAATCTACAGTAGTAAGGTAATGAATGGACATACCCATCCTTAATTCAGGTAAGAAAAAAGTTATTTGGGACTCTAACCAGCCGCAACATAGTTTTAATTGTTAGCAGATTATGATTTTCTAGAATTCAACCAGAGATTAATCTCCACCGGAATAACCTCTGTTAATTAGCCATATTGCGGGACAATCTAATTATAAACACGGATTTTAAATTTTTGCCAGTTTTTGCCAGTATTTTTCAAGTTACTTAAGTGAAGTTTAGCCATAACAAAGGAGAAACCTGGTTTCTGCTTCATACCGGGACACCCGGATCGCCCCTACAAGAAACCCGGTTTCTTAATTACGTTGCAGGTAAATTGTCGGGCTCTGAAAAATTGAGAAACAAGACTTAGGGAATTCTCTCGCTGTAAATAGATTTAGACCCTATCTACAGTAAAATGCTTGATTTCGTGGTGGCATAAAAGACCGGATCAATGCTACCATGAGGATACTCGGTTCGCGAGTCTCTTAGGCCGTGAATGGCTGACAAACTTAGTCAGTTCTATTTATATTTGTTTTCGCTTAAACCCATTGATTCTGACCTACGATGAAAGACAATAATCAGGAACGCTTACAGAAAAAATTAAAAGAAATCGAAACGCAACTCAAGTCAGATTCGCCGTTAAAACCAACTCCTGAGCTATCCAATTCTCTCAAGTCTCTTTATGAACAAGTCCTGATTTGGTATAAGGGATTGCCCACCTGGGGCAAAGGGGGGACGATGATTGTGGGATTGATGCTGAGTTTGTCAGTGTTCCGCACGGTTTTGAATTTAATTAACCTGGGGATGACCCTGGCGGTAATTGGCGTGGGGGGCTATTTTGCTTATAAGCTATTTTTAGCTTCTGAGTCTTCCAATATTAAGAAATAACGGTGAACGGAAATTTAGATAATAGCGTCTTCACTTATTCAGAGACGATCGCCCCTGGGGAGAATGTTTCCCTAGAAGACGATCTAATTAACGATTCCGCGAAGGAGACGAGCAACGCGAATCGCCCTGATTGGCGAATTCATTGGCTCAAACGAGTCGATCGCCTCCTCCAATCCCTGCGGCGCTTGGGCGCCAGCACCCTGGAAACCACGGTGTTTGTCACGGTGACAGCCGTTCCCCTGGCCGCTGGTTGGTATGCCAATGAGTACCATACCGGCAAGCTTGTGCCGTTAAATCCAGTTTTGGCGATCGCCGTCGAAGAAATAGCGGTGAAATTAGCCCTCCCCGGTTGTCCCCAGGGGTCGATTCGGGATGCAGGGATTCGCAGCCATTTCCGCAACGCTTCTAACCCCCAGGTTGACCATCAAGGGCTGATTTGGTGCGGTCGTCCCGTAGCCCCTGTAACCAACTTATTCTGGTCAGTAGCGATCGCCGCACCGGGAATTTTGGCGATCTCACATATATATAAATTAGGTAAAACCGGCCAAACTTTCGCGAAACGTTGGTGCAACATCCAAGTGGTGACGGACTCAGGCAACCCACCGGGAATTTGGCGGGCATTTTGGCGAGAAGGAATCGGCAAATTCTGGCTGCCTGTGGCGATCGCCTACAGCTTATGGTGGGGAACAGGCGCCGTCCCGGACTTAAGAATTTTAGCCGGACTGACGGGAATGCTGTGGCTATTTGACAACATCAGCGCGGGTTTCGATCCCCAACAACGGACACTCCATGATAAATGGGCTAGAACTTGGGTTAATGCCTTGCCCACCAGTCAATCGGTTCCTTGGCAACTGTCTACAGCCGTCTCGGAGAGTCAAATTTTGACCTCGGAGGTGGAGGAGGGAGTGATGGAACATCAGGAAGAGAAAGAAACAATCATTCGTTCAATCATTCGTTGGCTGCGAGAACACCAAGAAATTGGCTTGGTCTGCGGCATTGCGATCACCATGATCGTGATTTTGGGGGCGTTGGTGGGGACACAAGCTTATGTGCAAAATCAGGCATCCCTGCGATCGCGCCAAGAACAGGAAAATCAAAAGTTTCTCAAATTAGTAGATCAATTTGCCCCGAACGAACGCCAAGGGGCAATCCTTGCCCTGGGTAGTCTGAATCACCCAGAAGTGGGGATTAAAATGTTGACGGATTTATTAGCCTTAGAAGATGACCCCGCCCAGATTTCTAGTATTGAGCAAGCCCTAGTCAGTGCCGGGGCCAATGCCTTGCCATACCTGCATAAACTCAATCAAGCCCTGAGAACGGATTTGGACTCCCTGCGCTATGGGGGCAATCAGGCAGAACAACAGATCGCTGCCCTGAAACAGCGGTCAACTCAACGGGCGATCGCCAAAATTCTCCGAGTTTACAGTAGCGAACTGCCAGGGATTAATCTCAATCGCATTGACCTAGGGCAAGTCACCTCTTCTTTGGCTAAGTTTACCCTCGTATTGGAAAAAGTAAATCTTTCTGGGATTCAGCTACGGGGTGCCATCCTCACCGGCGCCAATTTCCACGGCAGCCAATTTTCCAGCGCGGGACCCGATCGCCGCTTCGGCACCTTCGATGATGTCAAAGCAGACCTCAGCGGCGCTTTGATGGCAGACGCGAACCTGAGTGAAGCCTTTCTCCCCAGCGCCATCATGGAAAAAATCGACCTGAGTCGGGCGAACTTAAATCAGGCGAACTTATCCAATAGCAACTTAATTGATGCCAACCTCAGCAGCGCTCAACTCATTGGGGCTGATTTGACCTATGCCAATCTTTCTCAAGCCAAACTCACGGGCGCCAATTTAGTCAGCGCCGATTTTTCCCAAGCACAACTGGGTGGGGGGCGCCTGGGGCAAGCGATCGCCAAAGCCGCCAACTTTCAGGGAGCCAATTTTAGAAATCCTACTTTAGGGGCTGCTGACTTGCAGGGGGCGGATTTCCGGGAGGCGAATTTAAGCAATGCCAATTTACAAAATGCTAATTTATCAGCAACCAACCTCAGTGGAGCCAACCTAGCCAATGCCCAGTTACAAAATGCCAATTTCCAAAACGCGGATCTGACGGGGGTTGACTTGCGGGGGGCGAACCTTGCTGGAGCCAACCTTCAAGGAGCGATCTTTGCCACTGCGCCAGCAGAAAAATCCCCAAAAACCCAAAAAACCGATTCATTTATCATTAAGTCACCCCCAGCATTGGGCATGGGCTTATTGCAGGGAGTAAATTTTAATCAAGTGCAAAATTTAGACCTGAAACAAATCTCATATTTATGCACCCAAGGGGTCGTACACGAGCAATGTGACATGACTCCGCAACCCTAATCTTTGTCAATTCTTTGTCAATCAATTTCAATGATGTGAGGAGTTAGATCCGTGAATCAATTTGCTAATTTCTGGAATTATCCGGGCAGTAAAATTAGATCCGTCCTGCTGGTTGGGGCGGCGATCGCCTCTGCGGTAGGGTTCAACCCTGCCCCGGTCCTTGCCCAAGCCGCCTACGGCAGCTATGTCGGGGTCGGCGGTTCTTTTGGCTTAACCGAAGGAGTCAATCGCAACGGACTGACTGAAGACCGGCAAAATGCGGTAGTTGTAGCGGCTCGATATAAATTATTAAGATATCCGATTTCTCTTCGCGCTCAGGGCATCTTTAGCGCCGACGGTAGCGCCGTAGTCCCCACAGTTTCTTATGATATTCCCCTTACTTGGCAAGCGGATGTTTATCTAGGGGCAGGCGGGTCTTTTGTGATGAGCGGGAAAACTCCCGTGGGGGATCAAAGTAGTTTTGCCATTCAGCCCGGAATTGACTATAGCGTTCCCAATAGCCGTCTGGTGGTATTTGGCAATGCCATTTTTTCCTTCGATGCTTATGAAAATGACAATAAAACCGCCGTTTCTTTACAAGGAGGGTTGGGTTTAAGATTTTAATCTTAATTGTTAATAGTTATTTGTTGCTTGTTATTTGTTATTCAATCAAATAATAAATAACACATAACTATTAACAATTAACAAATAACTATTGATGTCGATAAACTAAGGTGGCATTGGCTTGGTCTGTGGGGACTAATAAAACTTCGGAAATATTCACATGGGCAGGACGAGTGACGGTGAAGAAAACCACATCCGCAATATCATCAGCCGTTAAAGGGGTTAAGTTCTCGTAAACCTTATTCGCCCGGTTGGTATCCCCATGAAATCGCACGATACTAAATTCTGTTTCCACCAGTCCCGGTTGAATGTCTGTCACCCGTAAAGGAGTGCCTAATAAATCTTGTTTCATCCCTTCAGAAATTGTGCGGACGGCGGCTTTGGATGCACAGTAAACATGGCCTCCAGGATAGGCAGCGCGACCGGCAATTGAGCCAATATTCACAATATGTCCCGCCCCACGCTGCACCATCCCAGGAATGAGGGTGCGAGAGACATATAGTAAGCCTTTGACATTGGTATCAATCATTTCTTCCCAGTCTTCGATGCTGGCTTCGTGAAATTTTTCTAAGCCCCGACTGAGCCCGGCATTATTAATCAGAATTTCTATATTTTGCCAAGATTCTGGAAGCTGGGCAAAGGCCGATTCTACGGCGAGGCGATCGCGCACATCTAGCTCAATTAAATAAGTCTCAGTTTGATAGGTTTCTTGGAGACTCTGAGCAAGTTTTGCCAAATTTTCCCGACGGCGGGCAGCTAAAATCAACTTCGCCCCAGCTTGCGCGAAAAGTTTGGCACAAGCGGCACCGATTCCAGAACTGGCGCCCGTAATCACAACAATTTTATTGGCAACTTTATTGGCAACTTTATTGGCAACAGAAATCATGGCCGATCCTAATTCAAAAATTGCTTAATCACTTCAAAATTTATTATAATATTTAGTTGCTTATTTTTTTATCGTTAATTTTTAATTTTTATTTAACATTTTTAATGTTTCAGCACTTTCCTCAATGATTTCAAGGGATTTTTCCCTCAACCCTACCCATGCTTGAAGCGGAAAGTGTAAGGATTAGGGCGAGTTAAGTAGTTCTTGGTTAATAATTAATTAATAATTAATATTATCGTCTACCCAAATTCCCCTAGGCTAGGCTAAACTAAATGCTACTAACCTCGATCGCCTTCTTAGCTGATATGTCTTTACCCACTGCTGTCATCGACGTTCTTTGGCAAATTTCACAATCTACAGCCCAAAGTCTCACGGAAAAACTCGAACCGACTTTGATTGGTTTAGCGGAGGCTTTTGCCGCGATCGCTTTCTCAGAGGATAATGGGGCGGTACAGCCACCGTTACCGGAAATCAACAGCTATCGAAACGTTATTAGTGGCTATTGGCAGCGACAGGAAAAACGAGAACAAGAGTTAGAAAAAAATTCTCAGCATCCAGAAAATGAAGAATCGATCCGACAGATCCAGCAAGAAGCATTACAAGACCGGACTCAACAAACTGAAGTGATACTGGAACTGTTGCGAAAGTGGCAAGGGGAAAAAATTCAGTATCAATTAGAACAATTGCCGCAAATTTGGCAAAAGGAGAGTTGGCTGTTTAGATTAAGTCAAACCGTAACCCAGAAAATTTTGCGATCACACAAGGAACAACATCGCCTGTTAATCTTAGTCGCCCCACTGAAAATCAGCCAAACTTGTCCAGAAACTTTTCACGAAAACTTGACCCTGCAATTCACCGATCAACTGGAAAGATTTTTTCACCACTACTATCCCCTAGGCAGCAGTTCACCGATCGCGCCTGCTTCCCCGGTAGAATTTTATGGAACATATTTTCCGGCACCGATTTCTAAAATCACTCTCTCGATGATGCAAGAAATATTTGCCCCAATTCCTACGGCTATTTTATACACCAATATCACCGATACTCAAATGAATTGCCATTTGGGTTTCTGGATGCCTGGGAATTCTCATATTGCCTTTTATCCCCTGCCCTCGTGGAATTGGCAATCGGCTAAAAGCAGCTTAGAAGCTGAGGGAATCGACTCCGTAAAAGCCTTAGAAGTCATTCAAGAAATTGCGATCGCTATTCACCAAGTTTTAACCGCATTTATCGCCGATTGGTATTATCTCAAAGTCAATCCATTATCGGATCCTAGACTATTTTATTTAGCAAATTATGCTTCAGAAAATGGCATAACCTGGGAATGGATTCAACCCTATACTCATTGCCTCAGAACCCTTCAAAAGCAACAAATGTCTCAGTCTCAGATTAAACCAGCGATCGCTCCTGAATTATACCGCGATAAAATTCGGTCTTTTAAGAATACCCGCACTCTCAAAGGTCATAGTAGCTGGGTTGATGCGGTGGCTATCAGTAAAGATGGGCAAATATTGGTCAGTGGCAGCTATGATAATACGATTAAACTCTGGGATTTACCCACAGGAAAATCTGTTTATACTTTAGTGGGACATAGTAGCAGTGTCCATTCTGTAGCCATTAGTGCAGATAAAAAAACCGTAGTCAGTGGCAGTGATGATGGCACAATGAGAGTGTGGAATGCCGCCACCGGGGAATTAATTCGCACCGTGAAAGATAGTGCGTCTCAGAGAAATACCGCCACAAAAGTTCAGTCGGTGAGTATTAGCCAAGATGGTCAGAAGTTTGTCTCTGGGGGGGACGATCGCACCGTAAAAATTTGGCAGTTAGACACGGGCAAATTATTGCAAAAACTCCACGGACATTCCCATAAAGTAGAAGTGGTGGCGATCGCTCCAGATAACCAAAAGATCCTCAGTGGCAGTGATGATGGCACGATTAAAATTTGGCAGTTAGAAACTGGGGAATTAATCCGCACCATTCACGGATATTTTGGGGCGATTTATGCTTTAGATATTAGTGCCAATGGTCAAACCATTGTCAGCGGTCATGGGCAAAAACAGATCAAAATTTGGCAGTTAGAAACTGGGGAATTAGTCCGCACCCTGTATGGCAATTTTGGGGCTGTCTATGCGGTAGCCATTAGTCCAGATAGCAAAACTGTCGCCACGGCAGATTTTTTAGGGGATTCTTTGGGGCATCAAACCGTGGCGATTCAATTATGGGATATTGTCACGGGGGAATTAATTCATACGCTCCCGGAATATTCTAATCGGATTCTGGCGTTATGTTTTAGTCCCGATGGCAAAACTCTGATTAGTGCTAGTGAAGATAAAACGATTAAAATCTGGCAATGCGATTAATCAGCGATCGAAAGAAAAAACCACCAAGACACAAAGACCACAAAGGAATTTTGATAGGTAATTTGTTGATTTTTTTGTGGCTTTGTGTTGGGTTTTTTGCCGATATAGCCGATATATTTTTATTCAGAACGTAACCGAGAAGAAGGATGCCACTTAGGACGACAAATATTCCCCTTACATTCAAGGTTGAGTTCATGCCAATATAAAGTGGGCACTGCCCAGCCGCGATCGCCTGCGTGTTCTTTATGCAATAACTGATTTTCTAAATAATCATTGGGAGAATCATAAGTGCGATCGCTTTGCCAATAAGGAACGGTAAATGAGCCAAATAGCTTGCGATATTCGTCCGAGTCAATTAAAGCGGAAACCATTGCTTTCACCCCTTGGGTTGCCAGAATTTGATCGCAAGCGCGGATTTCGTTTTCATCATGGGGCGATCGGCCTAAAAAATGCTTAAACGCATTTTCAATAAACTTGACATTAGAGCTATTTTCATAGAAAATCTGCAAATAAAGCGGCGAAACTGCCAGACCTTTCAAAAAATGTCTAATCCCCAGTTTTCCTTTAATAAATTGTTTCTCCAAATCCTGCAAATACTGGCGGCGTTCCCATTGATAGGGTTGCCGTTCTAGCACTTGCTGATAAATGGGTTTCAGCACCGCTTCTCTTTCTTCGCTGGAGGATGTATTTTTGAGTTCAATTTTGTTGAATGACTTGTTGACTGACATCTTGATTACCCCACTTCAATTGTTTTAGTGAAATGTCAAATTTTTCCAATATTTCCCCATACTGAATTCTGGATATTGTCTAGGCGGCATTCATCATTTTAGCCGGTAAATCCAGAGCTTGCATCATAATGGTAATATAAGGATCCATATATTTGGTTACATTAGTCGGTAAATTTTCGTGAATTATTTCCTGTAAACACCGATAACAGACCAAACAAGGATATTGCTTTTGGTAAGCCGCTAAAATATTGGTTTCCCACAAAGCCATTGCCTCTTTAAAAAATTGCGGATCGTCTCGCAAAACTGACAGGGCGATATACCGCATCACTTCGGTCATGTCATAATAACAACGTTTTCCGTGTTTTTTCATCACGTCTGGATGCAGGGTCATGAACTTTTTCAAGGCCAGCCGGATTAACGGGTCGCTTTTGGCCTGCAAAATATCGTAAATTTTTGCCCGTTCCGAGACGGTTTGGAGATATTGCTTGATGCCTTGAAGTTCTGAATTACTCAGATAGCGACCCTCGCTTTGGGAAATCAAGTCGTTTAATTGAGAATTTATGGCGATCATATTCCAATGCTACTGAATCTTTTGCCGATCTTTTTTTAGTGTCGTACATTTCTATGAAATCTGGCAAGACGTTTATGCAATTTTTAATATTTGCCATAATATTAGTTAATATTTGTATTTCTTGACCGTTGACGGTTGTGATTTGTCGCAGGGTGTGGGGTGTGGAGAGCGGGGGAGCGGCGGTTCGGCCTTTCGGCTGCGCTCAGGACAGGCTTCGCTCACCGTGCAGAGGTGCAGAGGAGCTTCTGGTGCAGGGGAGCGGTCTACAAACAAGCATCAACCACCAACCACCAACCATCAACCATCAACCATCAACCAACAACAAACAACCAAAGAATCCCTACCCAACAACCAACAACCAACAACCAACAACCAACAACCAACAACCAACAACTAATGATGTTACAAAATCGACGGATTCTGATTGGGATTACGGGTGGAATTGCCGCATACAAGGTGTGTGAACTGATTTCCAGTCTGGCGAAAGAAGGGGCGTTAGTTCGCGCGATTATGACCGAGGGGGCAAAGCAGTTTATTCCGCCTCTGACGGTGGCGACTCTTTGCCGTCATCACGCTTATACGGATCAAGATTTTTGGCAACCGACTCATGCTCGACCCCTACATATCGATTTGGGCGAATGGGCTGAAGTGTTGACGATCGCCCCAATGACGGCGAATACTCTGGCGAAGTTAGCTCATGGTATGGCGGACAATTTGCTGACCAACACGGTGTTGGCGTCCACTTGTCCTATCTTGCTGGCGCCTGCGATGAATACGGATATGTGGCAACAACGGGTGGTGCAACAGAATTGGCAGCACTTGATGCAAGACCGCCGTTATCATCGAGTGGGTCCGGGGACGGGGATTTTGGCGTGCGATCGCGTGGGGGATGGTCGCATGGCCGAACCCCACGAGATTAAAGCCACTTTAGAATCCCTGCTATACACGGGGGGCAAACGAAATTTAGCGGGTAAGCGGGTTTTGATTAGTGCGGGGGGCACTCGCGAGTATTTGGATCCCGTGCGGTTTATTAGTAATCCTTCTAGCGGCAAAATGGGCATTGCTTTGGCGCAAGCGGCGATGGATCGAGGGGCGGCGGTCACTCTGGTGCATGGGCCGATTGATTCTCGATTAATGTCCTCGGTGTATGGGATTCAGTCTATTTCTGTCACTAGCGCGGCGCAAATGCAAGATGCGATGTTGAAACTATTTCCGGCGGCGGATATTACGGTGATGGCGGCAGCAGTCGCAGATATTAGACCGCGATCGTGCAGCCTGGAAAAATTGCCCAAAAGTGCTTTGCCAGAAAGTTTGCCCCTGGAGTCAGTGCCGGATATTGTGGCTCAGTTGGGCGATCGCAAACACTCCCATCAAATCTTGGTGGGTTTTGCTGCCCAAACTGGGGATATTATGACCCCCGCCCTGGATAAGTTAAAACGCAAAAAATTAGACGCCATTGTCGCCAACCCTATCGATCAACCAGATACGGGCATTGGCAGCGATCGCAATCAAGGCATCTTTCTCCACAAGTCAGGCAATCAAAAGTCGATTCTTCCTTGCACTAAATTAGCACTAGCCCATCAATTATTTGATTGGCTGCTGGCGCAATAAATTGGTTATTCGTTATTTGTTATTAGTTATTCGTGGCTTTCTCCAAATAACCAACAACTAACAACCAGCAACCCCCCTTCAAAGGCTAATCTTGTAGGGGTTTTGATTCATGCAGTAGAACCAAGCTTAATAAAGAAAAATCTTTCGATTGCAGTAGCTAGGACTTTAACCCCAGGGTATGGTTGCTTTTTGGTAGGTGCAAAGCCGACAATTTTGGCCACAGCTAAGACAGCATCACGTATAGAGATGATTTTTTTAGAAGATACTTTTTCTAACAGAATCACCTCAGACTCATCAAACAGAATACTGGCACTTTGGTCTGGGTTTTCTCTGACGGCATAAGTAAGAGCGAGAATCTGCCAAGCCACGACCGAATAAAAAGCCAAGGAGTTAATCAATGTCTGAATATCATCTTGCTTGTAATTTTTCCACCTGTAAAGCACCAGACTTAAGAGTGTAATGAAAGCGTTCTACCCGCCATCGCAGGGCATAAAATCGAGTCACCCTTTGGACATTACTGGTAGTGGCAATCGGAAGACTGGTCAGTAAATACCATGTGGCTGCATCTTCTGAACAGAAGATATCTTCGTTTGTTTTGGGATCGATACAACCGATCTCTTGGGCGACCACCAAAGATAAACCTTGGGTTTTATGCTTGTTGGCACTCAAATTTTTATCTGGATAAACATTGACTGCCCCTGCCCGTAAGCGAAGAATCAGTTCTACTTCCCGGTTTTGACGATAAATGCGTACTCGTTGGGTTCCATAGTCGGGCAAGTGAGACGACACATCGGGCAATTGGCAGACTATATTACTGCTGACGATTTCCAAATTACGAGCTTGATATACCCTGACGAGCAGATCTACATTTGTCTTTCGTTCGGCTTTAAAAAAACTAAAAACATCTCCTTCTCTATCTTCTACGGTCACAAAGCGTTTGCTCGATTGACTGGCTTGCTGATTGATGGCATTCAACCCCTTGAGCCATTTACTACTTTCTTTTTCTCCTTCTGGCAGGTCTAAACCTCCGTCTCGAGTCCAGTATTGTTGTCCTAAGAGTCCTAGGGGTAAACCTTGTTCATTGAGCAGTAGTACATTATGTTGCATCAATCCTCGGACATTCCCTTGTATTACCCCTAACCCAGACATTTTTTTATGTCCTGAGTAGTTGTAATAAGTTGTGTCTTGCGCGGCGATCACATATTCCCCAACCGTTGCTTCGGCTCGTTCCATCGTTGCCTGAATGTGTCCTGACAACATGATCTCTTGATTCATTTCTGGATGAGCAAATATACCCGCTACTGTTTGACGAAAACTGTTACCCATACACTGGGAAAAAGATAGATTCGGCTTGTTAATCGCCAAGTTGTATGCTTTTTCTAGACTTTTTTTACCTGGGGTCGAAATTTTCCTTGGGTGATAAACTCTGTCATGGGATGATTGCCTCAAGCACTCCGGGAATTTTCATCTTAGCTGATATAGCAATCCTATTTCAATCGTAATATTTTTGTCGGGGCAAATCCTTTTGCGCGGTGGCAAGCCCCTGCGCGTTTAGGGGTAAGCTCACGCTTGCCAAACCTGTTACCCCTACAATTCCACAACTGATATAGGACTGCTATATCGGATCAATCGCGGATCTACACGCAGAGGTTTGCTTAAGACCGTGAGTGTGTTGAGCAAACCCCTACAAGATTAGCTTCAAAGGGGGGCTAGGGGGGCAACAACCAACAACTAATAATACCATTTACAAAAATTCATGCAGCAGTAGAGGCGCGGGGCGACCACCGCCTTTTCTGTCGCCCCTACTAAGGCCATTCCAGGCTCCAGCCTGGGAACTATCTCGTAATTGTAGCAATAATTTTTCAAATTGGTATAACTAATAACCAAAGAATCCTTACCCAAAGAATCCCTACCCAAAGAATCCCTACCCAACAACAAATAACCAACCACTATATATCAGCGATCGCTTTTTTTGGGATCGGGGACTACCGCAGGCATGGTAAATGTAAAAGTGGAGCCAACATTGAGCTCGCTTTCCACGGTAATGGTTCCAGACATCATCTGACAAAAACGTTGACTGATCGATAAACCTAGTCCGGTTCCGCCATATCTGCGGGTGGTGGAATTATCTGCTTGAGTAAATGGGTCAAACACTTTATGCAGATGTTCTGGAGTCATGCCAATGCCGGTATCTTTCATCGCAAAAATCACGATTTCCGAGACTTCTTGATTAGGGATATGTGGCGGTTCAGATGTTGTTTCATATGTTGCTGCCGATGTTGTTTCAGTTTCGGTATTTCTGAGCAAATCATCCCCCTGGATGGGAACAGAATTATTTAAATTATCTAGGAGTTTTTCGGGAGGTTTATTAATTGTTTCCCCTGAAGGCGATCGCCTTACGGTAAAAGTAATTTGACCGGCGTGGGTAAATTTGGTGGCATTACTAAGCAGATTTAAAAGTACCTGTTTAACCTTAGTGCGATCGGCGATCATCACGCCCAAAGGATTAGCACAATCAACGGTCAAGGTATTATTATTTTCTGCCAGCATTGGTTGAATGGTTATGGTCAACTCTTCAATCAAAGCCGCCACATCAAACTTTTGTAATTGCAAAGTCATTTCCCCGGATTCAATCTTAGAAATATCCAGAATATCCGTAATTAAAGATAGCAAATGCAGACCAGATTGCTTAATTTGTTGTAAATCAGGAATAAAATCACTATAGCCATAGTCTTTGGCGTCTTCTTCTAATAACTGACTATAGCCAATAATTGCATTTAACGGAGTTCTTAATTCGTGACTCATACTAGCCAAAAAAGCACTTTTGGCTTGGTTGGCGGCTTCCGCTGCTTCTTTGGCTTGTTCTAACTCAACCTGGGCTAATTTACTGTCCGTAATATCCCGCACAATCGCCAGCACATCATCATCATCACTCACCACTAATCGCGCTTCAAAATATCGTCTACGTCCTTCAATAAACCATTCATACTCAAAAATTTGTAGGCCATCGCTTTCTACGGCTTTATTCACATAATGTAAATAAAGTTTAGCAATTTCTGGGGGCAAGACATCATATACAGTTTTATTTAAAAATTCTCCAGCGGGTTTCAGGATAGTGTCACCTCTGCCCCCTTTAAAATCCATAAAAGTGCCATCTGCATGAAATTGAAACATTAAATCGGGAATTGCATTGATCAAAGCCCGATTTTTACTTTCACTTTGTCTGAGATACTCGGTTTGTTTCTCCCAGCTTTCTATTAATTCTTGCAGTTGGCTGGTCATCCGATTAAAAGCATTAGCTAATACCGCTAATTCATCTTGAGTATTAATTTCAATTTTGTAGTCTAAATCGCCGTCAGCAATTCGCTTGGTTGCCGCCTTCATTTTTTGCAGGGGTTCAGTAATTGAACGGCTGAATAATAGTGAAATTAACGTACCCGCACTCGCGGCGATCGCGGCCACAAAAATGCCGCGATCGCGGATTGCCGCCATTTTTTGATTCAGGGGTTGAGTTGACAGACCAACACTCACAGCCCCTAAGCGCTGTTGCTGATTTTCCACCACTTTTCCGGCCAAAAGGCGATCGGACTGCCACTGATAAATAGTTCCCTGACGATTAAGCAGCATCACCCCAAAAGGATCCGGATGAGTCTGAGGAAGTAAAACCAAATCGTGAGCATCAGCCACCACTCGTCCCCCTTGGTCATAGATGCGACCGACCACCAACAAATTATCCGCACCAAGCTGCTGCATCATCTCTTTGAGAAAGTCCGCATCTCCCACGGAAAGAGCATTACTGGTCGTCACTTCCAGGGTATTGAGCAAAATATTTGCTTGTTGTTCTAACTCTAACTTAAAGGTTTGTTGCTGTTGGTGCAGAGAGATGCCAGTAACACTGGCGACTGTCACCATCACCAAACCAGTCATTGCCAAGGTCAATTTGGTTGCCAGCGACCCTTGTATCCTCTTAAATCTGCCCATCCAACCTCACCATAATTATCTGTTTAATTATCTGTTTCTAACTGATGCAAACAACTCAAGCATGGTGGCAATGTCCTCTGGATTAGGACAGTTGTCAAGCTGATTTGTCTGCTTAAACTTCTGGATCACTTTTTTCTTTTTGCGGTTTGATTAATCCCGATCCGTATAGTTTTGAGCATAGCTTTGACCTTTTCCAGCTTCGCCGTTTCAATATCTACCGCACTAATGTCACTTACAGGGGATTGAGGGTTCAAACCCAGTGCAACTTGCAACGACCCATAATTCGTGATGCAGCCCCGCGTAAAACCTGTCTGGATCATGTCTTATCTAAAAATGAGAAATTGTTTAATTTTTTTGAGAGTTAAAAGATTTTGTGAAGATTGAATGAAGTTTTAGTAAAGTTGCCGATCCCCCGATCAATATTTGCATCAGGTACATCAGCAATGCCCGGATATAGCTGGATTCAGGGATTTGAATCGATTTTCACGAATGGACTGGCTTTCTAGATCCTGTAGGAGTCATGTAGGAGTTATGTAGGAGTCATCTAGGAGTCATGTATGAGTCATGTATGAGTCGTGTATGAGTCATGTATGAATCATGTATGAATCATGTAGGAAATCGATCATTTCGTCCGGTTAGGGTGAGAATTGGCCAATATTTAGATCCGATCTGATTTTGAGCGTGCAGCCGCAAACAGCAAGAGAGAGAAACCTAGTTTTGATCGACATTTTACACTGCGATTGCCCTCCGATGATTTTCTGCTGATTTTCTGCCAAATGGCAACGGTCAGAATACTTAAGTAGACCTCTGGCAAAATTCCGGATCGCTCCCCCAACCCCCCTTGATACCCCCTTAATCCCCCCGATCAAAGGGGGTATCAAGGGGGCTTTTTAGAATCAAAGCAAGAAGTCTATTATAGAATACTTAAGTATATTATAAAATATTATAAACGCAACGAACAACGAAAACTGATGAGATTAAATTCCTCATTCAAAATAAAAATAGGACAAAAGCCAGAGTCATTAGTCAGAGTCATTGGCTTAACCCCAAGTTTATATATTCCCAGAAATCTCAAATACCATAACCTAATTTGAGGATTTGTTTCCCTGTCCCGCGAAACGAGCCGGTTTTTTTTGCGCGATCGCCCCTGGAACTGGGACATAATTCTCCAAACCCTTGGGCAAACCACCGACTGAAACCGAGACAACCCAGGAATTACCAGCCCTGGAGGCGATCGCCCATCTATTTATCTGCCCACAGGAGGATCTAGCCAAGTCAGATTGACTTCGGCGGGGGAATTTTGCGCTACGATATAATTCAGTCAACCATCAATCTGAGCAAAATTGTCCTGATTATCCTTTCTCTGCTTATGAAGTTCCCGGTTCAGTGGATTTATAACTTACATCGCACCGCTTTGCACCATCCAAAATATCGCTGGGTGGTAATTTTTGGCACCTTATTTTATCTCCTAAGTCCCCTAGATATATCCCCGGACTTAATCCCACTTTTAGGGCAAATCGATGATATTGCTCTGGTGATGTTATTAGTCACCGGCTTATCGGAAATGTTTACCCAATTCTTACAGGGAAATTCGCAAACATTCATTGAAAAAGACGATGCTAAAAGCAATAAATCTCAAGAGCCAGCAAATCAAACTATCGACGTAAAAGCGGTTTCCATTGATTGATTTGCTCCCTAAATTAACTCCTGACTATGTAGTCAATTCTTGACGTTAATTAAAGATGTGGAAAAATCACCATGACCATTTCAGCAACGCAGCAACATCCAAATAAACATTATACTTGGCATAATTATCGTTGTGCTTATCAAATTGTGGGAGAACCCCAGACAAACGCCTGTCAGACTCCACTCCTATTAATTCATCCCATTGGGGTGGGATTATCGGGCAAATTTTGGCAACGATTTTGTCAGAGTTGGCAAGAAAAAGGATATAAAAATCCGATTTATAATCCTGATTTACTTGGCTGTGGGGACAGTGCTATGCCCCATTTAGCCTATTATCCGATTGATTGGGCTGAACAATTAAACTATTTTATTGAAACCGTGATTCAACAGCCGGTTATTTTAGTCGTACAAGGGGCATTATTTCCCGTAGCGATTAAGTTAGTTGGCTTACAGAATCAATCGAATACTGGTACAAACTGGGTAAAAAAATTAGTCCTCAGTGGGCCTCCTCCTTGGCCATTGATGACTAAAGAAAAGTCGAGTATCCAGCAAAAATTGCAGTGGAATTTATTTTTTGACTCTCTGGTGGGTAACGGATTTTATCGTTATGCGCGATCGCGCAAGTTTCTAAGTTCATTTTCTACTAAGCGACTTTTTGCTTATGCTGAAGCGGTTGATGAGGAATGGTTAAAAGCTTTGAGTGACGGGGCAAAAGATATGGCTAGTCGCTATGCGGTGTTTTCTTTTTTGGCTGGGTTTTGGCGCGAAAATTATCAGGAACAAATTGCGGCAATTCAGCAACCTACTCTGGTAGTCATGGGGGAAAAAGCCTCTAGTATTAGCAAGGAAGGCAAAGAGGAAACCGCCGATCAAAGATTAGCGGAATATTTAAAGTATTTGCCCAATGGAGAAGGCTTGAAAATGAGTGGCCGAAATGTGTTGCCTTATGAGTCAACCCATGAGTTTGTTGAGGCGATCGCGCCATTTATCCATCGGTAAAAATAGGCAAAATATAGGCAAAATATAGGCAAAAAATCATTCGGTGAACATAATGAAATTGAAAATATTGGCTACCTCTGTATTTTGGTTAGTTTTTGGTTGCTTCAGCAGTCCCAGTCAAGCCCAGAATCAACAATTAGTGCAAAAATTACTAGAAACTAAAGAATGTCGAAATTGTGACTTATTTGGAGTTTCTCTAACCAATGCTAATCTAACTCGTGCTATTTTAGGTGAAGCGATTTTAACCACCGCTGATTTAAGTGGGGCAAACCTGACCAGTGCATTTCTGAGACAGGCATCTTTAAGATATACTAACTTGAGTAATGCCACGTTAATTCAGGCTAATTTAAGTAATGCTATTTTAAGTCTAGCTAGTTTAAATAATGCTAACTTAAATCGAGCGGATCTCAGAAGTGCTTATTTATTTGATGCCAACCTCACTGGGGCTAATTTAAGTGGGGCAAATTTAAGTCGGGCTAATTTGTTAGCTGCCGACCTGACCGGGGCAAATTTGCAAGGGGCTTTGTTATTTGAAGCCAATTTGAAAAATGCGGATTTAACTAATGCCAATTTAAGCGGGGCAAACCTTTGTAATGCTACGATGCCCGATGGATCTAAGTCTGTTCAGGGTTGTTAAATTTTCAGTATTCAGCTATTAGCAATTATTGCTGATGTTTTCCTAAAATTTAAATAATTTTGGTAATTTTGTTAGAGCGCGATCGCCTCTTTACCGTCATGTATATTCAACTTGATTTTATTGATCTAGGTCTAGCATTGGGGATGATGGCGATCGCCATAATCCTTTCTTTTTGGCAAAAGTTGGGATTAGAAGGGCAACTAGCCTTAGCCAGTGCCCGCACCATAGTGCAATTGTTAGTCGTCGGTTCGGTTTTAGAAGTAATTTTTCAATGGAAAAATCCCGTCGCCGTGGTCGCAATTGTCCTGGTTATGTTAACCATTGCCGCGATCGTTGCCCGCAACCGCATTGGGAATAAAATTCCCCAGGTATTGCTGATGGTTTGGGGGTCAATTCTCACCGCCACCGTTTTAACCATGAGTTATGTAAATTTGCTCGTATTTCGGAGTAGCGAAACCTGGTTTGAACCTCAATATATTATTCCCCTCACCGGAATGGTTTTAGGCAATGCCATGAATGCGGCAGCCATATCGGGAGAACGGTTAGCCACCAGTCTAAATAATCATCAATTAGAAATAGAAACCCATCTTTGTCTCGGCGCCACTCCCGTACAGGCGATCGGGCAGTATCGCCGAGAAGCCATCAAAGCTGGACTCATTCCCACTCTCAACGCCATGATGGTCGTAGGCATTGTCACCTTACCCGGAATGATCACCGGGCAAATGCTGGCAGGGGCGGATCCACTCGATGCCGCAGCCTATCAAATATTAATTATGTTCATGCTCGGATTTGCCACGTTACTAACAGCATTACTCGTCACTCGTGGGATATGGCAACAATTTTTTAATGCAGCCGCACAACTACAAAAATTTTAGTTACTGGTTATTGGTTATTCTTTATTTTAACCGAACCACAAACAACAAATAACCAATAACAAACAACAAATAACAAATAACCAGCAACCAACAACCAACAACAAACAACCAACAACAAATAACCAATGACTAGAACAAAACGAATCAAATTCTTATCTCTCACCGTTGCCATCACAATTTCTTTACTATTAATTGGTGCCGTCCTAGTTGTGCTGGGAATTTTTAACTCATTTCTCAACTGGGATATTGTCGGCCCGCAACTGGAAAAGATTTTATATGGCATTTTTTCTACTAGCCTTGCCCTCGGTGCTTTTGGCGTTGCGATTACCGTAGTTTTAGGCATTCAAGAAATTGTGAATGTGGTCGGTTCTCTGAACCCAAATAGATTAGAAGAAGATGCGGAACTGCCGGAAGCCCCAAAGTTAACTTATGTCATGTATATGTTAGGCATGGTGGCCGGTTTAACGGTTTTAGTGGGTGGGCTTTCTTTGGTTAATCATCGGGTATTACTTCACCGCAGTGGAGTCTTTAAACGGGTTGCTGCTGAACAAATGCAAAAAGTGGAAAATCGCTTTTATCAGCAAGTGTCTTTATTAACCAAACCGCCCAAAGAAAAAGTCCCCGAAACTCTCTATGATTTAGTCGCCAATGTCCAAAAGTTATCCTTTGTTAGCGGCATGACTTTGTATATTCCCGACCCAGAAGATCCGGAAGTGATTTGGAGTTATAACCATTGGGGCAGCTACGACCCTAAACAGGGATTTTCACGATTATTTGTAGCCAAAGAATTTGAAGAAGCGATTCAACAAGCTTTACAAGGTCAACCAGAGTTACTGAATGAATTGAATAGTCGCACGGGTTTTCAATGGTATGGGGTGATTTCAAATCAGCAAGGGAAACCCATTGGAGTGATTAGAATTGATGGGAATAAAAGCGAAAATTTTCGGGATTATAGTTTATAGTAATTTGGCGAACTTGTCGGGTGGGCAAATGCCCCAATTAATAAGTTTAATGGCAGAAATAAATGCACCGCATACCCCATTAGAAAAAAACTGTCATTCCCGCCTTCGCGGGAATCCAAAGCCTATCTGCGGGAAACGAAAAGTGCAATTAATTATGTTCACCTACTTAGATAAAATTGCCGCGATCGCATAATTTGCCCACCCGACGACTGGGACTATTCCGGGGGATTTTCTTCGGGTCTTGATTGGTTCAGCAAAATGTCAATAATCCGGCGATTTTCCAATTGCATTCCCCGAATTTCTGCCTGTTGTCGCTCAATATTTGCTTGTTGTTCATCCATGCGCCGAAATAAAGCATCTCTTTCCTCTTTCGCTTCTGCGGAGACATTAGCTAAGGCTTGAATCACGCGGGCATTACTTTCTACTAGCTTTTCGATTCTTTCCATAGCTTGCTCTTGCCGTTCCATAGCGCGATCGTGCCGTTCCATAGCGATCGCATTTCTTTCGACCAGAGAGGCTAACTGGTCTAATCTTTCATCAGTCCACCGTTCGTTACTCATGGCATTTTTTGCTAAAGTTTTTCTATATTATAGCAAAAATAAACAGATTTTCAAGATTCGCGATCGCCCCCGACAATCTTTAAGTAAGAGATGTTTTTGGTCATGGAATAATATTTTTCTATGCTGTTTCATCTCTGAGTTAGGGCGAAGCATTCCGGTGACAAATTTTTTATGGTAGTTTTGTGGGTTGCGTTAGGCGGACAGTTATTTTAAAATATAGATCAGTATTAGACAAGAAAGCAAAATTCTTATGCATCCCCCTTTTTTAAGGGGGGTTGGGGGGAGCGAGATATTTATTTTGCAAGAGGTCTATTTTTAATTTCCGCGACCTTCGCACCGAATTTAATTTAAAGATGGTGCGTTACGGCTCGAATAGAATTAATTTATGATGTCCCAATGTTAATCGCGAGCCTAACACACCCTACCCTTTAAAATAGAGATATTACCCATACTTGGATTAAGACACCTATGAAGTCTCTAAATGATTACACTATTGTGACTCGTCCTGACGATAACGGCACTTTTGTCGCTTATGTTCCGGCTATTGCTGGTTGTCATGCTTGGGGACAAACCCCAGATGAAGCTAAGGCAGAATTAGTCAATGTGTTTGAGATGATTCAAGAAGAATATCAAGAACAAGGGCGTTTTTTCCCTGACGATGTAGAATTGGTGGTTGCCCATGCCAGCTAAAGCAAGTGAATTAGAGAAAGTAGCCCGAAAATTAGGATTTGAAAAAGTCCGTCAGAAAGGTAGTCATGCTCGTTGGCAACATTCAGATGGGCGATCGACGACTATACCAATTCATAGTAATGCGGAAATTGGACGTTGGCTTTTTTATCAAATTCTTAAACAATTGGGGATTACCGAGTCAGAATTTAATGAATTACGGTAAAATTATCAAAATTAATCGCGAATTTAATGCAGGATTTTGATTGGTAGGGTGCGTTAGGCGGATAGTTATTTTAAAGTATAGATTGGTATCTTTAATTTCCGCGCCTTTCGCACCACCCCAATATTTATGAAAAATCGGTGCGTTACGGCTCGAATGGGATTAATTTGTGATGCCCCAATGTTAATCGCGAGCCTAACGCACCCTACAAAAGATAAATAGCAATTAGCAAAAATTTTCGGGTCAAGGAATCGCAATATTTATACTATTATAACATAAAAGGCAGCTATATTAGGGAAAAAAGACCGATGCGAGGAGCGATCGCCCCTCAACTTTTTTTACCATAGTTTTTTTGCAGGGGCGATCGCTGCGGACATAAAGAGAATTTTACTCAACTCCCTTTGTGTTCGGCAGAGTTCTGTGGTGAATTGTCACATCAACAGTCAAACACCAAAAATTAACTCTTTAATACTACCTAGGTTTCCAAGGATTTTTCAGGAGTGACAGACGAAACACTATCCATCCCCATTTAATGACAAAATAGGCTGTAATTTTTCATCATAAAACCCATCATCGGGAGCGTAAATGATTCCCGTCAACTTAGATGCTAAGTAAGCTTCTAAGCAATCTAGCATTTCCCATCCGGCATCGGTTAAGCCATTGAAATCAATCTCAAAAGCAATTATTTGTTTAGTATTGCGGAGGTGCTGAATAATCTGATTATTTTGACTAACTCCTGGGGAATAATTCAACTTTTCTGTAATTTCTTGAATTTCCTGTTGTAACAGGCGATCGCTAACATTTCGCTGAATAATAATCGGACGTTTGCCATTTTGGTAATGTATGTGAATGGATTGCCAAGCACTTTCTGAAGTGTTGGCAACATCAGGGTTTACTGTCAAACGCGGCATTTCGTCAAAAAAGTAGCCATTTTGGATGAATTCCGAAATTTCCTGGCTGGGTAAAAATTCAGCCGACTGGCAAAAAACTCGCAAAAAATAACTCATTAGTTCCTCCGTAAATATAAGGTATAGATTTTTCCTCAATTATTTAACGTTTTAGTCTCCACATCATCCCCAGGGCGGTAGGTAATCCGACGGGCTATATCCATTTTGTCTACGAAAGTCACCGTATCATTTTCGCCCAGGGCTAGAATTTCTTCAGCAATTTTGACTCTTTCTCTGGCTTCGGGCATTCCGTTTTGAAGCATTTCTCCCACTTCAACATAATCGATACTCCCATTCGCATTATATCGAACCATATCGGGATACCTGCCTCCCAGTTCGACATTTTCCACATTTTGAAATCCCTCGTTTCCTATTGCTTGACGTGCAGCCACTTGTTCGCGGCCTCCCGGTCTTCCGGGTCTTCCTCCTTGGGCTGCGGGATTAAAATATCTTTCTTTCCAAGTCTCGAAAGATAAGATATCTTCCTGTGGTTTGCCAGCTTGATATTGATCGTATTTGTAGCGTTCATATCGCCATTCTGCTGCACCGCGATCGCTAAAATTAGGTTTTGGACTTTCTGGTGGCTGAGGAGGCCAATTAAGATTAAACATTGGTTTGCTTTCCTGAGTTATTTAGTTTCCTTTATGGTTTCCCCCATAAAAATTATGTGTTTTTGCTCTTCATCTTCTGCTAATAAAAGGTCAACGCTCGCTTCTATTCTAACGTAAAATTAGCGCAGCGACATTAGGCAAAAAAAGCAATAGTAATAGCGATCGCCCCTCAACCTTTTTTTTACCATAGTTTTTTTAAAGGGGCGATCGCTGCGGACATAAACAGAATTTTACTCAACTACCTTTGTGTTCGGCAGATTTCTGTGGTGAATTGTCACATCAACAGTCAAACACCAAAAATATAATTATTTAATTTGAATTACCATCACCGGCTATCAAGCATTTATCTGCACTTTCAGCAATTCCCAAGTTTCTCGATCCATATTCAAAACCACACCAGCTTCTTCTAATAGATTGTATGTTTTTAAATTCACGGGCAATTCGTCCGAAATCAGAATATCGCACAAAGTTTCTACAGCCAAATTCCACTCGCCAGCCTTGATATACGATTGGATAGATTCTGTTTGATTGTCTGAGAGGATATCGTTGACTAGAGCCAAAGCTTGATTCAGTTTATTTTCGACAACTTTATAGTCAAACATTTGTTTTTTCCTCTTTTATTAGACTTCTTGCTTTCATTCTAAAAAGCCCCCCTTAAAAAGGGGGGTTGGGGGGATCAATCCGTTAGTTATTTAGTTTCTTTTATCGATTAACCCATAAAAATTATGTGTTTTTTGGCTCTTCATTTTCTGCGAATAAAATTTTAACTTCTATTCTAGCCCCAGGGTATTTTTCCATAGCCGCTTTGTATATCTTCATAATTGAATTAACTTCTTTATCGGACGGCTGCTGGTAGAAATAATAAGTAATGCGACTAGGCTTTCCCTGCTTTGAGGACTCAATCGCTAAATCTTCAGCTTGAACCCTAGCTTGTTTAGCTTTATATGCTGTCTCGCGTAGCTTAAATTCTGCCACATCTTTTGCTAGGGATGGATCGAGGTATTCTTTTCTTCTGACTCCATCATACGCAGCATTACCTTGACTGTTGGTAATGTTTAGCATTTTTTTATCGTCAGCTTCTTGTTCTGCTGTTCTTGGCTCTTTCGGTCTAGTTATAACTGACGGTAAGTAGGGGCTATCAATATCTTCACTAGCCCACATTTTGCCTTCCAAGTGCCACTGCTCAAAAGATAATTCTTGCTCCACAAAATATCCCCAGTTATCACCCTTCCAAGTGTTTAAAAGATTTTTTATATCCTTATTATAATTTTCCTTGGCAGGTAATTTATCTTGTAACCCTCGTGTCCATTTATCCCAACCTTTCGCATCTTTTACCGGCAACTGTTTAACAGTCGCAACACCCCAACGGATTTGAATATCTGCCAGATTATCTCTTAAATATTCAACTTGGGTGTGGGATTCCTGACAGAGTTCTGACACTTGCGACAAGAGACAACGTAACTCATATTCAAGACACCCAGGGATTCTATTACTCAAATAAAGAATTTCCTCCATCGATTCTTGGAGTGTCACAACATTTCGCCGCCATTGTTCGATATCATCTATGAGTGTCATATTTATTTAACGCCCCCACCGCGCTCGAATTTCCTCAAGCATTTCTATAGCTGTTCTGAGTTCACTAGATACCTCCTCACAGCCATCTGCTAACATGGAAAATTTTCTCCTCAATTCGGATTGCTGGGTTTCAGGAATTGTTCTTGAATTCGCACTCACTTCTTCCAGGGATTCAAGTATTCGGTTAATCATAGCCCGGAATTTTTCAATGTCCGATTCCAAATTCATTGCAATACCTCCATTAATTACTTATTACTTATTACTTAACACAATTTTGCCAGAGGGTATCAGACACATTTACCTTTTTACCACGAGGAACTTCAATGTAAGGAGTATTCACAAACCCATTATTGTCACCACCTCCTACGTTCTTTAAAAATGCCCTACCTATCGCTTCTTTAGAGATTCGACCAGCTTGGGGAGTTTCTACAATCGATTCACTGACTGTTTCATTTACCCGAAAAACCATTCTTTCTTCACAACAATCAAGAACCTGCGGAGTAATGATGACGCTTGATGGTCTTTGGGTGCAATAAATCAGATGAAGACCAAGCTTACGACCTTTGCGGGCATATTCACTTAGTCGATTTTCGATTTGATCTTTTGACTTATCTAACTTATAGGAAGGTTGGGCAAGATCCGCCGCTTCATCAATAATCAACAGGGTACGTTCAATTTTATCCTTCTCTTCAAGCTTTTCTTTTCTTAACTGTTGAATATTTTGGACTTTATAGGTTTTCAGTAACTCCGCTCGTTTTTGATACTCGTCCGTGTAAAGTTTCTCAACTAATTGTAGACATTCTTCAATAGTTGTAATGATTTCCACATGGGTCTTGAAATATTCTTCCAAAAACTGAAAGTCAACCCCCTCCGCAAAATCAGCAATATAAATCTTGCCTTTGGGGTTGGCATAGATAAATTGGAAAATGACCCAATTTAAAAAGTTAGTTTTGCCCGCACCGGGGACACCTGCAACTAAACGATGGGGAGTTTCTGCCCAGCTTGATATTACAGGTTTTCCGGCATCATTAATCCCGATAATATATTTATCTCGGTATTTATCTGGCTCCTGCTCCAGCAGACCTTTATAATGCTTGAATAAGTCTTCAGAGTTGGCAACGGGCATATTTGTTTTCATCTCCTGATTTAAGGTATTTTTAGGAACGGCAACACGGAAAAATCCGCTAATTTCTTGGGCTGTAACCAGCTTGCTAAGAGGCTTCAAATCCACAAAGCGAGCGGGTGGTGGAGCGGAAAATTTTGCTAAAGCAGAAGAACCCCTAACCACAATATCAGATCCTCCGGGTGGATTTTGATTAGGTGCAGAATTCCCACTAATCGGCAATGAAGGTTTTGCCGTCAAACTGAGAGAACCATCTCCAAATTTAGCTAATCCGGTTTTTTTAGGTTGAATCGCTTCTCTGATTAATTTTTGGCCAAAATTTTGCCATCCTGACCACTGAATTGAATTAGCAATTTCTACTTTTTCGGTAGCTTGCAAGCTTTCTGCAAATCCAGGTTGCCCTTTGGCAATTATAATTTCACAAGGTTTGCTGTGAGCCGTTTCTTTGGTAGCGTGTTCACTAAGAGTTCGCAAGACCACAGAAGCTTCGCCGCGATTTTCTGCTAACACTTTGATACTGTATTGAAATAAATCGCTAACTGCATACAATTGCTGGTATTTTTGATATAAAGCTATGGTGGTAGACAACAGGTGATCTTTGGTGCCGGTGAGTTTATCGAGTTGAACCAGCATCTCCTGAATGGCATTTACCCACAATGATTTTTCTGATGATTTTTCTGATGGATTGTGATACTTTTGCAGGGTAATTTCTAATATTAGCCGGTTGTCTAGCCCGCTGATTACCTCCCAAACATCTAACATATCATTGTCTGAATTGGATTCTATGAAATGCGGTAAGTAGTAATGCGGTTCGATGAATTGCTGATTTTTGATGACTTCGCCAATAAATTCAACCCAGGTTAAGGGCTGAAATTGAGAAAAGTTGTTTTCTCGGTTTAGGGCAAAAAATTTACTGAATTTGCCTTTGGTAAGCAGGACGTTGACTTGCTCGATAATTTCCTCGGTTTGGCTATCTGCCAAGGGATGAATCAGCAAATAAGTTTTGAGTTCCGGGCAGTTGGGGTCAGATTTGGGGTCATAATAGTAGCGCAAGGAAACTGTTAGGTTAGAAGCAATACCGACGAGCGATCGTAAAGTTTGATCTTGCGTTGGCAGGAGTTCTTTACAAAATTGACGCCAGTCTATATTATCTTCAGCGGGCTGCTGGGGATAAATTTCAAAGCTTAGTCTATTGTGCTTCATCTTTTATTTCCAATTTCTCCAATTTTTCCAATTTTCAGAGATTTCTTGGGAAATGCGCCCCAGCCGTTTTGCTTTCTGGGGAAGTTGATAATATTCGACAAAGTTCATTATTGCCAAACCTATACACATCCCCCCAATGGCATAAATAATCCACCCGAATCCATTTACATAAAGAGCATGAGCAATTAGCGCAAATATAGCCAACCCAAATAAACAACCGAGTGCGTCTTCCATTCTAAACCTCTCTAACGTCCTGTTATTTTTCTTTATTTGCTTTGATTAATAGCATTTACTTTCTTCAACCCAGCCACTACCATACTGACTACTCATGTAGGTAGCAAATCCTTGGGCTTGTTCTAGCTTGCTAAATGAAGCGACTTGAATTTGTCCGAGTTCTTTAGCTTTTGCTTGACTCTGGGCAGTTTCAAGATCCCCACAGTGGTTGAATAAAACTTGACTCCAGTTATCATCGCTGTATTGAATAAACACCGGATACCAACAGTTATTAGCACTAGATGAACTCCCGCAACCATTCGGCTTAGGAAACCCAGTAGCATACCAAGGTGTGTTAGTTGTGTTAGTTGTGTTAGTTGTGTTAGTTGTGTTAGGTACACTGGAACTACTTGAACTAGCACCAGAATCTTGATATTGCTCGGAGTATGGGACAATTACTAAGGTCATAAATAATCAATTACTAAGGTCATAAATAATATGATCGCAACTCCAATTCCCATTCCCCATAAACCAGCCTCAAAACGTTCTTTACTTTTTTTATTTAATTTTGCTTGACCTTGATTTATTTTTGGCACAAATTGACTTTTGATATATTCTAAGTCAGGTGACAAATTTTGACACTGGTTATAAGTCTGGTATTCCGTGCTATTCAGGGCTGTTTGCTTTGGTACAGCCATAAGCTCTTTATAAAGTTCAGAATCGATACCGCGAATTTCAGATAAAGCATCTTTGAGGCTTTCCTGATAATATTTAATTTTCTTTTGATATCTTGAAGTTTCAGCAATTTGTTTTTCTAGTTGAGTAATCCAACCTCTAATATCTGATAAGTAAGCTTCCTGCTTATTTTGTAAAAATTCTTGTGCTGCCGAGGTAGACTTGGAGTAAGTCCTTGCCAGGGAATTAGCCTCGGCGATCGCGTTGGCAAAGGTAGTGGCAATAACAGATTCTTTTTCTCTGCATGACGATAGCCGCTCGTCCATCTGTGGAACAGTTAAATCCTTGAGTTCGGGTTTCTCTAAAGTGTACTCAAACAGTAATGCGTCTACTAAATTAGCTATATTTGGAACTACTCCCTTGTGTGGTTCTAATAATCTTGCGGTAGCCTTTCGCACTTGCTCTTCAGGACACAGCAGTAGTACCTTTACAAGTTTTTTAATTTTCTCTGATAATTCAGCAAATTGAATTTGGTTTATTGTTTCCACAGCTTTAATTTGCTGATTAATAATCTCATCCTCGCTGGCAGCAAGTCTTAAGTTTCTTTCGATAACTTCTTCCAAATGAGAAACCGCAGGCTCCCCAATAGCCGCTACCTGCTGCCACTGCTCACAGATAACAAAGCTTCTGGCTCGAATTGAAGGATATAACCAAGAACCAGCTTGTTTAATGGCTTGTGCTGCTGATTTTCTCCATGAGATATTATTATTGTAATTATTGCTTAAAAACTCTGTTAATAGTAGGCAATCGACGATTTGATGGTTGCTGGCACTAATCTCAGTATAATTTTTATCAAAAATCGCCAAAATTGTTTCAAGAGCTTTAATTTGATGTTGACGTAACTCATTTTCACTGGTAGTCAGCTTTAACTTTCTTTCAATCACTTCTTGCAAATGAGCCAGAGCCGGTTCACCAATAGCAACTGCTTTTTCCCATTCTTCGCAGATAACAAAGCTTCTGGATCGAATTGAAGGATCTAACCAAGAACCAGCTTGTTTAATCGCTTGAGCCGCCAAGTTTCTCAGCGGTATATCTTGATTGTAATCATTGCTTAAAAAATCCTTATCCTCTATTGTCTTATAAGCTCTTTTTTGCTCGAACTCCGTAAATTCGGCAAACTTCGAGCCAGCAATACGCAAAGCTTGTTCTTGCAACCAACGTCTTTTTCTTTCGTCATCAATTTGTAAAAAAGACCTATCTTTGTCGATCGCTAACTCAATTCCTCGTACATTTAAAAAATAAATAACATTTCCTACCAGCGTTTGATATTGCGGTAAGTTAAAATTTGCTCGAAATAATTCTTCGGTCGGCCCATACAGCCAAAACTCTAAATTTATTTCATATTCAGGAGTAACTTCATTTCTACTATCGAGTATTTGAATCCTCCCAATTTCCTGAAGCTTGCGGCCAATAATTTCATTCCGAATTCGATAGGGCGGTTCTGTCAGTGCGCCTCCCTCTAAATGTGGGATCGCATCCTGAGAAAATCCGATATTTTCAATTGCCCAAGCTGCCGCCCAGCGAGTCAAATCGCCACTAACTTCCCCTTTGCCTTTTACCTCATTGGCTACATCCCTGAGTACCTGTAAATCTTCCTCCGTATCGCAAGCAGCCAGCGCCTGCTTAATGTGTGGGTCGCGAATTCTACCTAAACCTTGCAGCGCTAAAGCCCGTATCGGTTGCTTTGCTTGGGTTTCCAAAATTTCCACAAAAGCCGGAACTGCCACTTCAGGTTGATTTTCTGCTACGGCGAAAAATAGCTCTACTTTTTCCCCTGGATTTTTTGCCTTTTCAAAACTTGCAGCCAGATCGCGCCCGTTTTTCAGATTGATAGACCCAGAAAGGTTTTCGCTTTGAGATGTCGGTTCTATGCTAGAAAAATTGTTCATGTTCTTCTTACCAGGGATAGCACCACAGGGAAACTATAATTCTCGATTTTTTTAGTCTAGTAAGTCTTATATTTCTGAGGTATAGTGCGACTCGTTATCGCACCTTACAGCGGTTTTCTTTCTTACTGAACCGCGATCTAGCACTACCTTGACCGCAGTCCATTTAATATTTGTAGGGGCGAAGCATAAAGCCTGACGGCATAGCTTCGCTTACCGGGCAGTGAACTTATCGGTTTTTACAATTAACTCTTTACCCGAATGCTTCGCCCTATTAAGTAGGTGAACATAATTAATTGCACTTTTCGTTCCCCGGCGTAAATCTTTGGATTCCCGCCTGCGCGGGAATGACAGATTTTCTTCTAATGGGGTCTGTGGTGAATTTATTTTTGCCCGTCTACTTATCTGCGGTCATGCTTGGGTTGGTGTACAGGTATTTGTGGTTTATTCGCGGAGAAAATTGCTGTAACCCGACAAACATAAGTCTTGCCCCCCAGTGGATTTACAGAGGTTTTTAGATTAATAAACCACATTAACCGTTAACCGCCAGGGAATTAATTCCCGCCTGTAGGGGTCAACGGCCGTTGACCCCTACAGTCGGTTTTAACCGACTAAAATTCTGTACGGGTCAACGGCCGTTGACCCCTACAGTCGGTTAAAACCAACTAAAATTCTGTACGGGTCAACAGCCGTTGACCCCTACCAAGCATGGTTAGTCGGATTTATCTGAAATCTTGCGCCATTTTCAACAAGCTTTTGTGTAACCCCGCGATCCGGCGGGGATTTTAATCCCCGCCTGTAGGGGTCAACGGCCGTTGACCCCTACAGTCAATTAAAACCGACTAGAAGCATTATATTAAAAGTATTTGAGTCGGTTTCAACCGACTTGATATGTTAGGCGGGGATTTTAATCCCCGCCGGTTGTTGCAACTGGTGCAAGATTTCAGATTTATCCGACTTGCGCTATGAGGCCGCCATCATTAAAATGATGGCGGACGGGTGTGGTTTCCTCAGTAGAAAACCGCTGTAGGAATCCTATAGTTGATCAAAAAATCACTGAATAAGATTTTATTTTACCACTCCACTTCAGGTCTGCCAACCCCGAAAAGTAGGATTTTGTAGGAACTTTTAAAGCCACGTTGCACCTGATTTAGTAGGAAAAAAGAGGATTTTATCCCCAAAAGTAGGAAAAAGTAGGAAAAAGTATGATAATATAGCCTGAAACCAGACTCAAACCCGATGTAACATCTATGGATATTGAAGAAGCTTTAAAGTGGACTGACGATCGCGTTTTTGCGAAAACAGGAAAACATTTGGATTCTCTGCAAATGGCCATTTTAGAGGGGGTTTGGCAACGGGAAACTTACGAAAAAATAGGAGACGATCGACATTGCAGTAAGCATCATGTGAGAAAGGAAGCTTCGGAATTATGGCAAATCCTCTCGAATGTACTGGAAGAAAATGTTAAAAAATCTAATGTAAAATCAATTTTAGAAAATGGGATATATTCGCACATTTCAAACGTGCATATTGGTAATGGCAACATCAATGTTTGTAGCGAACAGTGTCCCTATCCAAAAGCAGGAAAAAAACGCTCAACTACCAACCCAGATAAAGTTAAAACCGAAAAACGCCACGATTTAAGGGAAGTTCCCAAGCGCGATCGCCTCTACAACCGCATCCAGGAACTCAACACCCTCAAACAATGGATCCTCGAAGAAAAAAACCCGATTGTTACTATTATCGGGTTATCGGGTATTGGCAAAACCGCCCTGGCAGTAGAACTGGTGACACAAATTAAAGATAACTTCGATCGCCTCTTATGGCGCAACTGTAGCAACGCCCCCAGTTTAGAATCCCTGAAAACCGATTTAATCCAATTTCTCTCCCCACAAACAGAAACAAAATCAGCATCGTTAATCGACTGTTTGCGATCGCATCGTTGCCTCATCATCCTCGATGACTTCCAAGAACTATTTACCAGTGGAGAATTAGCGGGCAATTACCGACCAGACTGCCAAGATTACAGCAAATTTCTCAAACAAATAGCCACCACTCCTCACCAAAGTTGCCTGCTGATTCTCAGTTGGGAAAAACCCATAGAAATTGCCACCTTAGAAGGGATAAAAAGTCCCTGCCGCACATTAAAAATTGATGGTTTAGGGGAATCCGCCAAAGAAATATTAACCGAAATGGAATTAACCGACGAAGATAGATGGTTAGAATTAATTCAACTTTACAACGGCAATCCTTTATGGTTAAATATAGCGGCCAATACGATTCAAGAACTCTTTGACGGCAGCGTGGCTGATTTCTTATCCGGTGAGAGTGTATTTTTGGGAGATTTAGAAATAATATTGCAAGAACATTATCAACGATTATCCCAGATAGAAAAACAAGCGCTTTGTTGGTTAGCCCGCCAAGAAACAGCCGGGGATATTTCCGCACATCCGCCAGATTTACCTCTCTCGGAGTCTGACTTCTTAAAAGCGGTGCAATCTTTATTAAAACGCGGTTTAATTGAAAAGGTAAAAGGAAACGGGCGATCGCGCTTCACCCTGCAACCGGCTATTCAACAATATGTGAAAAATCAATTTTAGAATAGTATGAATAAAATGATTATTAGTCTGTCTATTATCGTGGATAATTGTCATTTATAAACATCAAAACTTAACGCTCAACAGTCAATTATAAACGCCCCTAATTATTTCTATATCTCTATTAGAGGCGAATTCTTTTCTAGAAAAAAACGCTGGCTATTCTGGGGAATTATCTTGTTGGTTTGACTGGTTCAGCAAAATATCAATAATCCGGCGATTTTCCAATTGCATCCCCCGAATTTCTGCCTGTTTCAATATTTGCCTGTTGTTCATCGCCGAAATAAAGCATCTCTTTCCTATTTCGCTTCTGCGAAGGCATTAGCTAAGACTTGAATCACGCGGGCATTACTTTCTACTAGCTGTTCTATTCTTTCCATAGCCCGATCGCATTTCTTTCACTAGCGATCGCATTTCTTGCCACCAGAGAGGCTAACTGGTCTAATCTTTCATCGGTCTTGCCCAAAGACTGTATATCCGGGCGGATCCTGAATCAATCTTTGCCAGACCAGAGAAAGCGATCGCCATTGTTCTCCCCAAAATTGTCTAGATTGGCACAGGTTTAAACCTGTAGCGACTGTAGTAAAGTATTTTGAGGTTAGCCAAGAAAAAATTATTATCTATATAAAGAATGAACTCGGTTCAACAATGCTTTGCGTCTCTGCGTGATTCCCATCAGGGATCCCCCGAATGTGCCTTAATTCCTTTTATCACTGCTGGCGATCCTGACTTGGAGACAACGGCCCAGGCTTTGCAAATCCTAGATCGCAACGGGGCCGATCTGATTGAACTCGGTGTTCCCTATTCGGATCCCTTGGCCGATGGGCCAGTGATTCAAGCCGCAGCCACTCGCGCTTTGCAACGGGGCACCCGGTTAGATGATGTGTTAGAAATGCTGGCCCAAGTGACGCCACATCTGAAAGCACCGATTATTTTGTTTACTTATTACAACCCGATTTTGCATCGCGGGTTAGAAACTTTTTGCCAACAAATTGCCCAAGCTGGGGTCAAAGGGTTGGTGGTGCCCGATTTGCCGTTGGAAGAATCCGCTGAGGTGATTAAAGTAGCCACAGCCCACGGAATTTCCGTGGTGTTATTGGTGGCGCCGACCACTCCCAAAGACCGGATTCACGCGATCGCCGAACAGTCTCAGGGATTTATTTACTTAGTCAGCGTCACTGGGGTGACGGGGATGAGAACGGAAATTCAATCCCGGGCGAAAGATTTACTGACTCAGATTAGAGATTTGACCGACAAACCCATTGGGGTAGGTTTTGGTATTTCTGACCCAGAACAAGCCACCCAGGTGAAAAATTGGGGCGCTGATGCGGTGATTGTGGGCAGTGCCTTTGTCAAACGGTTAGCCGATGGAACTCCCGCTGAAGGATTAAAGGCGATCGGGGATTTTTGCGCCAGTCTCAAGGCCGCAATTCGTTAAGTGTTTCGTTATCTGTTCTGAATCCAGTGGAAAAATTTTTTTGCTTGGATTCTGCTTGGATTCTGCTTGGATTCTGCTTGGATAAAGAAGTTGCAGACAATAGACAATTCTGGCAAAATACCCAAGTAGATCCCCCCAACCCCCCTTAAAAAGGGGGGCTTTTTATAATCAAAGCATTCTTATCTAATGAACCACAAATTTTTGTAGGGGCGAAGCCGGATTTATAGTTCAGACCGGAACGAAAAAAAACACGCTTAAATCCTTTAATGAAAGAATTTAAGCGTTGAAGTTAAATTAACTTCAAATAAACTGGTTTCTAATCACCATGAATCAGCGCCACAAATCAGGGTGAATCTAGTGAATTTTAACTGTCATCATCTAAAGAACTAATCGAGGCTAAACTTTTCTCCAAGTGCATTCGCTGTTCCATTTTGTGCAAAAAATAGCCGGTCATCATGGCTGAAGCTAATAAACCGGCTAAATTTTCGCGATTGGTGGTGATTTGAATATCAAAGTTTTCTGATGGTAGAACTCCCATCATTCCTTGCACATTTTGGGAGATAATTTCCTTGATTTCTGTAGAAGCAGATTTGGCCATATTTGCTAAGACTTCTGGGGGCTGGTGCCGCAGATATTTCAGCAATTGATTGGCATCTACAGAATCGGTATTGGAATTCATAAAATTGGGTTGATCTACCATAAGTATTTCTGGGGATGAGACTGGTCAATTAATCAAGTGACAGTTCCAGTTTTAAGCAAGTCAAATGAGCGAAAACTCGCCGGAACAATTTGAGCGATCTTTAATGTAATTTAAATACAATCAAGATATCTTGTAACCCGATGGGAACCCAGGGATGAGATTCTAATGAATTTCAACGGGGTCAGTCCGGGGTGGATTTCCGGTTTGGCGTCTGGTGAACATTGTCCCCAGAATTTTCACTGACCAGAGTTCTTACTGGGACTCTTGATTGCGATCCTGTTGGCTAGTCTAACATAGATAACTGACTGCCTGCCACGGGGCACTGATGGGCGATCGCCCTGGGAAACAGTGATGCTGCCGATGAAAATCAAGAATTTTGCTCAGGGTAGTTGACTTTACAAAAAAAATGGTTAATAATGATGCGTGCTGATTCGCTAGAGCAAAAGATGCCTGCCATCACAGGTAAGCATCCAATTATCCGGCAAATTAAGCCAGGGGGCGTGGCGGAATGGTAGACGCTACGGACTTAAGAAATTGAGCCTTGTTGGAGAAATCTGGCAAGTGAATGCTCTCAAATTCAGGGAAACCTAAATCTGCTCACAGACAAGGCAATCCTGAGCCAAGCCGAAATTATTCAAGATTCGGAAGGTGCAGAGACTCGACGGGAGCTACCCTAACGTTCAGACGAGGGTAAAGAGAGAGTCCAATTCTCAAAGCCATTAGGTAGTAGCGAAAGCTGCGAGAGAATGAAAATCCGTTGGCTAGTGATAGCCGTGTGGGTTCAAGTCCCACCGCCCCCATATTATTAAAACCCTTATAGGCTAAGGCTTATAAGGGTTTTTGATTCCCGATCATTTAAAATCCATAGTTGACGGTAAAGTAAAAGCCTTCATCTTGTAAATTGTCGCCTTTATCGTCTATAGAGATTAAAGGACGGGCATAATCTAACCGCATATTTAAACCGGGAATTACTTGCCAAAGCACCCCCGCACCGATGCCGACTAAAAATTGTTCATCTGGTAAGGGATTAGGATTATCACCATGATTCCAAATACTGCCCATATCCACAAATGGAGCAACCTGTAAGATGGAGAAGTTAGAGGTATTTCTAATCACAGTAATTCGGTCTTCTACGGAAAAGCGAAAGCCATTGTCTCCAGAACGGACATTTTGCCGATACCCCCGTAAAGAACTACCGCCACCAATCACGAATTGCTGAGAAGATAATAGACTATTGGGTGTAAGTTGTAGATCTCCTTGAATAATTAATAAGTGATTGTTGTTCAGCCGTTGGACGCGCTGCAATTGTCCCGTCCAACTGAAAAAACGACCATCAGGAATGGGATCGGGGTTGACGGTAGCATTCAACCAGCCGGTGCCTAGGGTAAATTGCGATCGCACCGACCAAGCTCCCTGCACATCCCGTCGGATATAGTCTTGGCCAAATTTAATCACGCTGGTGCGACTGATTCCGTCTTCATCAGGGCCTAAGCCAAAAGGGGTTGGGCCTTGGAAAGTAAAGGTCTGACCTGTTTGATGGGCTAAGGCCAAAGATAGGGCAAATTCTTCACGAGGCGATCGCGCCAAAGGCTGACGAAAACTCAGTTCATACAATTCTGAATTGCCCCGAATTTCTAATTCTTCAAATTCATCTTGGACAATGCCATTCCGGTTTGGGGCTACTCGTAATTGAACCGTGCCATTCATCGCATTCACCGGCACGCGATAGGAGAAATCATAAACTTGTGAATCCCCATCGGAAATATAAAATGAACCCAAAATATCATCACCCCATCCGGTGACATTGCGCCAACCCAAAGTTATTCCCGCTCTTTGTGAACCCACCGACGGCGGCGATAAATTATCCACACTAAAATTATTCACAAAAGGGCTGGCTTCTTTAATCCTTACCAGGAGCACACTTTTACCAATCTCACTGCCAGCCCGTAAAGAAGCTTCCACATTTTCAAAAATCGGATTCAGCCGGAGTAATCTGAGTTTATCTTCTAATAAGGCTGTATTCAGCGGACTACTTGCCCCTAAAAAAATCCGCCTCTTAATATAAGAAGGATTAATGCGACGATTCCCTTCAACTTGAACATCTTCTAAAACTCCTTCAATAATATTAATTCTAACAATGCCAGTTTGATCTAAAGTTTGGTCAGGAATAAAAGCACGAGAGGTAATATAACCTCGATCCAAATAAATTTGGGTAATCGTATCCGCAACTTCTTTCAATTGTTGCACCGTAATGTAATTCCCTTCCAAGGGGGCAACAAGCTGTTGAATTTCTGCCTCCGTGAGTACAGTAGAAGTCACAATCTCGATTTTTTTAACCAGAAATTGTTCAGAGGATTCAGTCGGTAAAGGAATTTCTGTGGGGGTGGGTTCTGGGAGAACATTTTCTTCCTCTTCTGGGGATGTGGGTTCCGGTTCCGGGATTGGTTGGGGAAAGCGATCGCGGTTCGGGTCGGGTTGAGGATTAAGCGGTGGTGCCGGTGGGTTTTGAGTTATATAATTTTGAGTTAGGTTTTGGTCAATGATAGGGCGATCGCTGTCAAAAGAAACAAAAGAAATATCCGACAATTCCAGAGAATCATCTCCCGTAAAAACCGGCAGCCAATTCGATGTCATTTCTTCTGGAGACCAACCAAAGTTATCATCAATATCCGGTTGATTTGCCACCGCATCTTCCGGCAAAACCACTGATAAATTTGTCAGCATCTCTGCCCTAGCCAGATCGTCAAATATTAGCAGGCTGATGCTCATAAAAACTCCACAAAACACCAATCTCATTAAATATCTAATCATCAGATTGCTTGCTCCTATTTGTAATTTCTTGACTGCCCCTAGCAAAATGTAGCAAAATGTAGTTTGGGTTGAGGAACGAAACCCAACCTAAGAATAAAGCTACGAATAAAGCTTATTTTAGCCCGGTCATGGCAGTATGGTGCGTTCGCGGAAGTTTAAGTTTCGTAGGGGATCGTCGGGGCAACCACAGCGATCGGATTGCCCCTACTAATGGCCAAATTAACGTCTTAATTGTAGCAATAATTTATAATGCCTGGTATAATATAAAAATTATACTCACCACAAAGGCACAAAGAACACCAAGAGAGAATTAAGACCTTTGTGTCCTTTGTGTCTTTGTGGTGAATTCATCACTTCCCTAACAACTCCTGCAACACCTCCTTAGTAAAAGGATTCTTCCCCTTCTTCAACGCATCCACCCAACCTTGACGCTGTACCTTTTTCTTTTCATAATCCTTCCGGTAATCTTCATTTTCTGTTTCTCTAATCCACTGATTCAAATCTTTAATATACGCCTCAAAATCTAAAATTGCCCCCGGATAATCACCAGTCAACGCACGAGCTACCCCGCGACTATCCCGAATATTTCCATTATTGAGATCGCGTTTTACCGCCATATCGCAAGCACTCATCACCTCAGCCGCATAACCCCGTAAACTGCCATGGCGACATAAATTATTTAAATTCGGATTATTTGCTTGTTCCAATTGAGCATCTAGCTCTTGTGCTTCTTTATATTTAGCCAAAGCTTTCTTGGCATTATCATCTTTCATTAACTCGACTGCCTGCTTCACTAAATCAGGCACCACCAGTGATTTGACCTTCGCTTCCAACTCGGCTTTTTCCTGATTATTCCATATCGGTTCACCATATTCATTCACCTGTTCTTCGCAAATTTTCACCGCTTCATGGGCTATTTGCCGGTCTTCCCCATCTTTAATGAATGCGTTCACAAACATCTGATTCGACCGCAACTCGTCACACCCAGCATCCAACCAACCCTGCCAAGTCCCTGGCCACAGGCGAATCGTTTTGTCCCCACTCCCAGAAACAATTCTGCGACCATCCGGGGAAAATGCTACTGAGTTGACCAAATTCTCATGGCCTTTGAGGACGGCTAATTGTTCCCCCGACTGGATATCCCACAGGCGAATCGTTTTGTCCCCACTCCCAGAAACAATTCTCTGACCATCCGGGGAAAATGCTACTGAGTTGACCAAATTCTCATGGCCTTTGAAGACGGCTAATTCTGACTTCGACTGGATATCCCACAGGCGAATCGTTTTGTCCCCACTCCCAGAAACAATTCTCTGACCATCCGGGGGGGAAAATGCTACTGATTTGACCCAACTCTCATGGCCGTTGAAGACAGCTAATTCTGACTTCGACTGGATATCCCACAGGCGAATCGTTCCGTTGCCACTCCCAGAAACAATTCTGCGACCATCCGGGGAAAATGCTACTGAGTTGACCTGGCTCTCATGGCCGTTGAAGACAGCTAATTCTGACTTCGACTGGATATCCCACAGGCGAATCGTTCCGTTGCCACTCCCAGAAACAATTCTGCGACCATCCGGGGAAAATGCTACTGAGTTGACCTGGCTCTCATGGCCGTTGAAGACAGCTAATTCTGACTTCGACTGGATATCCCACAGGCGAATCGTTCCGTCATGACTCCCAGAAACAATTCTGCGACCGTCCGGGGAAAATGCTACTGAGTTGACATCAGACTCATCGTTTTTGAAGACAGCTAATTCTGACTTCGACTGGATATCCCACAGGCGAATCGTTCCGTCATGACTCCCAGAAACAATTCTGCGACCGTCCGGGGAAAATGCTACTGAGTTGACAAAATACTGATAGCCCTTGAACAAGTTGCCTTTGCGTGTCACCGGCAATGCTGCGAATAAACTAGATTGCACGAGAGGCAAAACTTGACCCAAGTCTTTTTGACTTCTGCCGGTGACTTGAATCGCAAGAGTTAAAGCTTTTACTGGGTCAGAGTCCACTAAACTTTCTGCTAACGAAGCATTGGTTTTTATTTGATCTACTCGCTCCTGTTGTTCTGCCTGCTGCCACTGTAGCCCAGAAAAAATAGCCGCCCCACTGACCAATATAATAAGCGCTGCTACTGACCCAATTTGTAACAGTCGATTATTCCGGTTTTGTTGCCGACTTTTAGCAATAAATTCTTTTTGTAAATCTGTGGCTGGTGGTTGCTTATTTTCTGCCTCACTTTCCCGCAACCAACTCTCAGCACCCGTTAACTCTCTGCCCCGCAATAATAAATCCTTACTTTGAGATTTTTCCTCCCATTCTAAAGCCCGTTGCGACCACTTGGTATGACTCTGCACATGGTCTCTATCTGTATCTAAGATCCTGACTAATTCGCTAAAATTCGCATAAAAATCGCCCTGATGCTTGGTAAAATCAATCCATTGCACTTTGGCCAAAGCCGGATGCAGTGTTTTTGATTTAACGGGACGATATAATATCGTGACAAATCGCTTATTTAATTTTTCGGCATATTCCACCTCATCGCTACAATAAGGAGAAAATACCGAATCAGGCGATATAATAAACAGAAAGTTATCAGAGTTTTTTATGCCCCGGTATATTTCGTGCTGAAAATCGGTTCCTGCGGCGATACTTTCCTGGTCAAACCAGGTAGTTTTACCCTGAATTTGCAACGCATCATTGATTTTTCGGGCTAAGTCGGAATCCCTACGCGAGTAGGCAATAAACACCTCTAAAGATTTGGCTTGATGCTGACTGCTGGCTTTGAGAAATTCTTTTTGTAAATCCGTTGGCAAATGGTCTTGACGAGTTTCTGCTACCTTCAACCAAGCCTGAAAATATTGCAGGTTATATCCCCGAAACAAAATGCTAGGGTTATGATTTTGATCTTGCCATTTCAGGGCTTGCACTAATAAAATCTTATGCTGATGATAATATAGTTCATCGTCTTTAATTTGTTTAATTAACTCATTTGTCTGGCTTTCATAACTAAATTCTGGCAATGCCTCTATTTCTGGGGATGGCACGATAAAACATATTATTCGCTTGTGATAAGATAAGGCTAAATCTATTTCGGTTTGGCAATAGTCAGCGGTGAGTGACTCTAGAGAAACTAAGTAAACAAAATTATCCGCGATCGCGATACCACGATGCAGTTTTTCCTGGAAACTCATCCGTTTTTTGATGTCGCTTCTCTCAGTCCATATCGTGATTTTTTCTCGCTGCAATGTTCGCGTGAGTTTTTTCATTACTGCGCGATCGCCCTCAGCATAGCGGATAAAAACCTGAGTTAATAAATTATTGGCATTTTTAATGCTTTCACAGATATATTCACAATGTAAATCCGACGGCTGACAGGGGGCTTGTTCCTCTTTAAACCGAATATCTAACCATGCTTCTGCTGCTTGCAGTTGTTGCCCAATTAATAAGTAACGACTGGGCTTTTTATTTTGCTCCCATTCCCTGGCTTTGGCTAATATTTCCGTATGTTGTCTCACATAATCTTCATGGCTGTGGAATACTTCGATAAGTCCCGCAAAAGATGTGTCAAAATTATCCGCATCTTCCCGGAAATATGCCCAGTTAATTTGGCCGATTTTTGGCGGCATATTGGTCAAAGAAGAATCCAAACCTTTGGCTTGATATGCTTCCCAGTCTTCCTTTGTCCCTTGGGGATTTCGTTCTTGCCAAATTTCCTGGGTAATTTGCTCAACATGGAGTAAGGGAATGATGCGCTTATTATATTTGACTGCTAGATTAATCTCTTTCTGGCAATAGGGCGAATTCACCGAATGCGGGGCAATAATAAAGAGGAAATTATCCGCTTTGGCAATGCCATCGTCGATTTGATTTTGGAAATCCACTCCCAAGGGAATATCGTTTTGGTCAAACCAAATGTTAAAGCCAGCGCTGGTGAGGCAATTGTAAAGTTTTGTAGCAAATTCTTTGCTATCGGCGCGGCCATAGGAAATGAAGGCGTTGTAGAATTTTGTCATAAGCTAATAAGCGTTTTTCTATTGAATAAATCACACCCGTCGGGGTTAAAACTTCCCAGATCATAGCGTAAGCCTGCCCCCGTGAAAACGGGGGTCGGATCTATCCGACTAATTCATGCTTGTAGTTATACCGTTTTCAATTAACAATGCAACAGTAGGGGCGGTTCGCGAACCGCCCCTACATACGCCCAAATTAACGCCTTAATTGTAGCAATAATTTTTGATGCTTGGTTTAATATAAAAATTTTACTCACCACAAAGGCACAAAGAACACCAAGAGAGAATTAAGACTTTTGTGGCCTCTGTGTCTCTGTGGTGAATTATCTAAGCAGTGCTTTATTCGTAGAGCCTGCCCCCAGCCTGCCCCCGTGCGGGGGGCGGGGGTTGGACTTTTGGAACGAAACCCAACATTATTCTTCCGTTGGGTTTCCTACATTTTTAAGGCTGTGGTGCCCCCACGCGGGGGTAAACTAGGCTGGAATAAAGGTTGATTGTTTATACCTTAAATTTCCGCGAACAGCCCCCTACAAATAACCAACAACAAACAACCACCAACCAATAACCAACAACAAATCACCAATTTACCTCATATTCGCGAGTTGCTGAGTTCGTTCTAAATAAATTTCTATGACGCGATCGCCGGGATTTTTGCTTAAACAATCCTCTAACAATTCAGCCGCTTCTCGATATAGTTGTTGATGATACAACAATATCGCTTGTTCAAAAGCGGTTTGGGTCAGTAACTTGGCGGTTTTCACTTCTGGGGGATCCGCATCAAATACTTCAAAAACCGTCACCATTTCTGATTTCCCTTTCACCTGCACTCGATCCAGCAACCGAATCGCATAATCATTGGGATTTGCTAACTTTAAAAAAGTTTGGTTAGAAATTAACAAGGACACGCGATAATTTTTGGTCAAGCCTTCTAAACGAGAGGCTAAATTCACTGCGTCACTAATCACCGTCCCATCCATGCGATCTTTCCCCCCAACGGTGCCAAGCATCAAATCTCCTGTATTAATGCCAATCCCAATTTTAATCGGCATTTTCCCAGCTTGGATGCGATTTTGATTATATTCCTCTAATCGATTTAACATAGAAATACCCGCTTTCACCGCATCATCGGCACTCTGACTAAACAAGGCCATAATCGCATCGCCAATATATTTGTCAATAAAGCCATTATTTTCCAGAATGGCTGGTTCCATACAGGATAAGTAATCATTAATAAATTGAAAGGTTTCTTCTGGACTCATTTGTTCGCTCAGAGAGGTAAAATCTCTAATGTCCGAGAATAAGATTGACATTTCTTTTTTAGATTGATCGCCCAGTTTGACCTCCAGAATACTCTCTTTTTGTAACAAGCGTAGAAACTCATGGGGAACAAAGCGACCATAGGCAATGTTAATCTTGGCCAATTTCATGTGAGTTTTAATTCTAGCAATTAATTCATTTTTAGAAATCGGTTTACTCAGGTAATCGTTTGCCCCATTTTGAAAGCCTTCTACCATGTCAGAGATTTGATTTTTCGCCGTCAGCATCAAAACCGGCAGTTCTGACGCTGGGAAATGCTCACGGAGTTTTTCACAAACTTCATACCCGGTCATTTTGGGCATCATCACGTCTAATAAAATCAGGTCAGGTTTAAACCCGTTTGCCACTAGGTTTAAAGCTTCTTGTCCATTAGAAGCTTGGGTAATGGAATAGTTTTGTAAAGATAGGTAATTGATCAATACCTGAAGGTTGACGGGTTCATCATCGACGATCAACACTTTAAATCGATCTAATTCTTCATTTGAGGAAAATTTATTATGCAAATTATTATGCAAAATTTCTGGATATGTTTCCGGTTGATGGGTGTTTTCCTGGGAATTGACTAAGCCCAAAGACACTTTTTCTATCGCTGCACTGGCGGACTTTTCCCAAGATAAAATCCGGTCTTCTTTGAGAGACGTTGGCGCTGATGCGATCGCCTCTGATCCTGCCCCTGATCCTGCCGCGATCGCCAAGGTAAAAGTAAACCTTGACCCTTTGCCAACCGTTGATTCTACGGAAATAGTTCCCCCGTGTAACTCCACTAATTGTTTAGTCACCGCTAACCCTAAACCTGTCCCTCCATATTCTCTAGCGGTTGACCCATCTCCTTGTTCAAAGGATTCAAAAATTTTGTCTAATTTATCCTCTGGAATGCCAATTCCCGTATCCGCAACCGTAATCATAATTTGTTGGTTGTTGGCTATTGGTTGTTGGTTGTTGGTTATTGGTTGTTGGTTATTGGTTGTTGCCGGTTCCCCGTTCCCGGTTTTTAATGCGGCGGAAACTTCAACGGTGCCACTTTCAGAAAATTTAATGCCATTGCCCACCAGATTATAAAGAATCTGTTGTAAGCGATTTTCATCGGCAAAAGCGGCGGGAAATTCCTGGGGAATCCGGTTAATCAACCGGAGATTTTTTCCCTTAATCAGAGATTGGCTTAAGGTCAGCACTACTTCGGCGATCGCTCGCAGTCCGACGGGCTTTAGTTGCAGTTCAATATTATTATGTTGTAACTTGGAAAAATCCAGAATATCATTCACCAAATTAGCCAGTCTGTGTCCACTTTGGGCAATCAATAAAAGATTTTGCTTTTGCAGTTCTGACAATTCTCCCGTTGCCCCATCAATCATCGATTCCGCAATGCCAATCATGCCGTTCAGTGGGGTGCGGAGTTCGTGAGAAGTATTGGCTAAAAACTCATCCTTCAATTTATCTAAGCGTTGTAATTGCTCATTTTTAGACTCTAAAGTCATAAATGAAGCTTTTAACTCTTCTGCCATCTTATTAAAAGATTTAGCCAGTTCACCGAGTTCATCAGCGCGGGTAATGGGTAATTTTTGATCCCATTCTCCATCCGCTAGATGTTTCGCCGCATTCTTCAGGCGCAAAATTGGTTTGACAATCCACCGCGAGGTCTGTAAACAGAATAAAAATGCTACCAGTAACGCCACAACACATAAGGCGATCGTGGTGCGAGTATTCGTGTTGATATATTCCATAAAATCCGCTTCAGGAATCACCACCACAATCAGCCAATTTAAGCCTTTATTGTCTTGAATCGGTGAGACTCTAACCAGTTGTTTTTGCCCATTGACTTTAAGGATTAGCTTTTGCGAACTGTTAATTTCCTCCAGACTGATCCCTTCTTTTAAAAGCTGCTGCATTGTCAATTTAATGGCTGGTTCCTGACTATTCAGCGCATTCAGTCGTTCCGGTTCTCCTGTGGTTGTGATAAACGGAGGTTCTGGAGTGGAACTGGCCACCAAATCTCCGTTTCTTTCGATAATGAAAGCTTCCCCAGATTTACTAACTTCTAAGGTGTTGAGAAATTCACTAATTTGAGAAAGCATTAAATTGATGCCAAACACTCCTCGCAGTTGATTGTTAGCATCATAAACAGGAATCGCTGGGGTAATTTGTAACATTCCCAAATCCGCCGAGATATAAATAGAACTCCAGGTAGGGGCTTGGGCTTTAATTGTTTCTTGATACCACGGTCTAGTTCGCGGATCGTATTCGCTGGATTTGATAAATTCTTGGCGATTTCCTTGATTATCGAGTAAATAAATTTCGCGGTTGGGAGCGCTATACCAATCTCTAAATTTGACCACGGTTCGGCCATCGAGATATTTTTGCACTCCCATAAAGTTGCCCTCATCATCGGCAAAATATATATATTCTATGGCATTGGAAAGCTGGATTTCTGACCATAACTGCTTTTGTAAGATTAACAAATCTTCTACATCTAAAATGCCATTACTCACGGTGGCTGCATTGATTTTGTGGAATAAGTGAGGGGTATTCAAGTAATTCTCTAAATGCAGATCGATCCGTTTCGTGACTTGGGTGCTTAACTGGAGAGCAAAATTACTGACGGTTTTTTGACCGTTGCGCCAGGAAAAGTAGCCAACCAGTGCCACTATAACAAAAATTTGCAGCACAAATGGCACGATTAGCATGATCCGCAGCGGGATTTTATCGGTTATTTTAAGAATAAAGTTATTTAATGATTTTATGAACATAACCCAATCGACCATCCGGCTTAGTAATAAAAAATACAAAATAGAAACAAATAACTAATTTGGGATAAAATATTAGCTTGTTACTTAAAATATTTTAAGTTCTTTGAGATTTTTTGTCAATGTTTATATTTTTGAGCCTATTTAAATTCAATAAGAGCAAGTGAGTAAATTTATATTTTTCCCCATAATTAATTTTTCTGAGTTTCTTTGACGAATTCTTTGACGAATTATAGATCACAGTGCGATCGCGCCTCTCTGCCTGAATTTTTTTGCCCATCAGTTCCCCTCTTCTTTACCATCTCTGCATAACTCTCGATGATTTCACTCCCCGGCTGACTAAGGATGACTATAGAATATAATACCAATTTCAAAAATTACAGCGACAATTACGAAGTAAATTGGGGCACTTTTCCGTAGCGCCCCTACTGTCGTCTTTTTAATTGGAAACGGTATAACTTAAGAATATAACTTAGAAATATAACTTAATTTTTGACCAGACGATGATTTTCGTCGCCTCTGCTATGGCTTTGCTATGGGTGACTATGGCTGCCAACCCAAGGTCAATCGGGCTAAGTGGCGATCGCTGAGGATTTTAGTTGAGGGCATATAAAACCCGATCGCGTCCTTGTTCTTTGGCTTGATATAAGGCTTGGTCGGCAGTATTAATTAAAGCAGCGGGAGAAAAATCAGCATTAATTAAAGTGCTGGCTACGCCACAACTGAGGGTGACATACTGAAAAGCTTTGTTGTGAGCGTGAGGAATTTCTAATTTCCTAACTTGTAGGCGAATTCTTTCGGCAACTTGCGCCGCTGTTTCGGCGTTGGTATTTGGTAGAATTACTACAAATTCTTCCCCTCCGTAACGAGCCACGATATCTGTGCGACGGACTGCTTGAGTAATGGCTTTGGCGACTTGTCGCAAACAATCATCCCCGGCTTGATGACCGTAGGTGTCATTAAAAAGTTTAAAACAATCTACGTCACAAAGAATTAAAGCAAGATGCGCTTTTTTGCCGCAAGAATCAGAAAAAGAGTTGAGATAGCGATCGAAGTAACCGCGATTAGCAAGTTGAGTCAGGCTATCTATTGAAGCGAGGTGAGATAGTTGATAATGTTGATAGGCAATTAGGGCGATCGCGGCACTAATGAATCCAGTTAACGGAGAAATCACCGGCAGCCACCAACCCCAGAGAAAAGCACTATAACTAATACCAAATAAACTGCCAATTCCTAGGAGGATAGGGAAGAGTTCCCAGCGAAAACTTCTCAGGGAAATTGGCTTGATTTCTCCTAAGTGAGCAGCGGCGATCGCGCCGAGAAAAGACCAGAAAATAATCCATAACCATTTTTGCTGCTTTGACCAGACTCTAATCATGGGACGACCGTCCAAGGCTGCACTGATAATTTGGCTGGTTAAATTGGCCTGAATCACAATGCCAGGAACTCTTGAATCCGTTCCTAATAAATAGGGTTGGTAAGGAGTGGAAAACATTTCGCCAAACCGGGGAGAAGTCGCCCCAATTAAGACAATGCGATCGCGAAAAATTTCTTTTTTTTCTAATTCTGATTTATTTTGCAGCACATCGGTCAGGGAAACTACTTTAAACCGCTCGATTAAGCCGCGATAGTTTAATAAAATCTGATAGCCGCCAAAATCTGTGCCGATATAGGCTCCATTGTTTTCATTTAAAGGGGTTAACACGCTTTTTCCCAACTGGAAAGCATCGCTTTCTTCGGCAATGGGAGTGAGAAAAATTCCCTCAGATGCTAAATATTTTAAGGCTAATTTAACCGCTATATTCTCTTTGACTACCCCAGAATCTAGTTGCACAGAGATTAAGGCACGGCGCAGTTTCCCATCAGCATCTAACATTACATCACTGATGCCCACTTGCCCTTTTTCTGCCAGCCAAGAAGGGGCAGGAATCGTTTCTCCTACTACTTTTTCAATTCCCATTAAAGTAGGAGTATTTTTATAAATATCAATTAATTGGTCATCTCCGGGGTCTATGGGTATATCTCGATACATTAATAATCCAATTGCCCGGGGACTTTGTTGATTTATTTTTTCAATTAAATCTGCTAAAATAGCATCAGGTATTGGCCATGTCCCCAAATGATTAATATCTGATTGCTCGATGGAAACAATCGCCAAGCGGGAATCGGGTTGTTCCAGGGGACGTAGCCGAAAAAATTGATCTAAAGTTGCCCACTCTAGCAGTTGAAACGAGCCTTTGCAATCACCCAGAATAATCAAAGATGCCACCGTTGGGCCAATGATTAGTGTTTTTTTCCATTGCTGAAACAATCCTCCGATCCGTTGCCACATAAAAGCTCAACACCCATAATGAATACAAGATACCAGACAAAAGCTGAGTTTCTTCTATTTATTCTAATGGATAAAAATTCTATGTAACAGGGGGTCGGACTGTCACTTAAGTATGGGCAAAGTATGGGGCGATCGCGATCTCCATCACGATCGCGATCGCGATCGCCGTATGATTAGTTCTGGGGATTTATCACTGCTGAGTTATTGACTCAAAGATTAAACAAAGATAAAAATTTGACGAATTTTTTCACGGGGTTCGAGTCAGTATTCTAGCTTATGTGGTGCTACCGCTACTGGAGGAATTATCGGGGGCTGGTTTTCCAGGGGGAGTTAGAGGATGTTTTCCCACCAGGATCGTGCTTTCCCTTTGTTGGAACAGCCTTGGTTCTGAGCCGAAAAGCCCGGTGGTGTAGTCACCGTAACTGTGAGAGATTAGAGAAAGAGCGATGAAAACTAAAGTTAAGAGCGAAAATTTTTGAGTAGCCATGAGTTGATATCCTGGTATCCTGTAATAGATGTGTTGTCGCTTTTCTGAAGCGTCGATCGCCGATCAGGATATTTTTACTGCGGGAATAAAATTGTTCAGTAGACGCGGACGATTGATGCTGACGATTTGTTAAAAAACTTCATATTCATGGGTTTTTAGGCCAAGATGGACTTGACGGTGACAACGGCAAATCCATCCCCGCTGGATGGCTCGGCTATCGACAAAATAGCCAAAAATGGTGATGATTTGGGGTTGGGGATTTAGGGTTTAGCTTGATTGATGAATGGCTTATATATTGAAGCAGTATTGGGGTAAAATAAAAAAAATCGCGGCATAATAATGTTAAAGCCAGTTAAATATGATAGGATTACTTCAGAGGCGATCGTCTGGAAAATTAACATCGGCTAAGTTCCGAAGATTTTTCAGAAAACGGCAACAGACCGAGCAGAGCAAATCTGCACAATCATCATAAATGCTAAAATTTGGCCTAAATTTGAATGATTCCGCTCCAACTGAATTTAAAAAATTTTCTGAGCTACCGTGAAGCGAGTCTGGATTTTCGCGGGTTACACACTGCTTGTATTTGCGGGCCAAATGGGGCTGGCAAATCATCGTTGTTAGAGGCGATCGCCTGGTCAATTTGGGGCAATAGCCGTGCGGGGACTGATGACGATATTATTCATACGGGAACGACAGAAGTTTGTGTGGACTTTACTTTTCAGTGCGACGAACAAATCCTCAGAGTCCGGCGATCGCGGCAACGGGGACAAACCAGCACCTTGGAATTTCAAATCGCTACCAGTGAAGATGAGCTACAGGTTCAGTTTCGTTCCCTGACCGAACGCAGTTTACGGGCAACCCAACAAAAAATTATCCAACATATCAAGATTGATTATGAAACTTTTGTCAATTCCGCTTATTTACGTCAGGGGCGGGCCGATGAATTTATGCTCAAGCGTCCCAGCGAACGCAAACAAGTTTTAGCCTCTCTGTTGCGACTGGATGAATACGATCGATTAGCAGAAGCGGCGAAAGAGCGATCGCGGGATTATAAAGCCCAAATTCAATTGCTGCAACAAAATCAACAGTCTCTAGAAACTCAGTTAGAACAGCGAGAAGAAACTCTAGAGGCGATCGCCACGGTGGAACGGGAAATTCTCCAACAACAACAAGCACAAGCCACTGACCAAGACCAGTTACAACAGTATAAGGTCAGCAACCATCAGCGGCATACTTGGCAACAACAACTCAGTTGGTTGCAGAGTAATTTAGATCAGTTAACTCGCGAATGCCAGCGGATCGAGCAAGAACAAAAACATAGTCAACAACGGCAACAAGAATTAGAGGAATTGTTGGGGCAAGAAGCCGAAATTCACCAAAAATATAGTGAATTTGAACAACTCCAAGCCCAGGAACAAGTTTTGTCCGATAAGTTACACGCTTACCAAGAAGCCCAAAAGGAGCGATCGCAGCTTCAAGAACAACTGACTAATTATTTAAGCGATCTGAAAAGTCAGCAACAACAAATCAAAGCCCAATTAGAAGCTTTAGAACAACAGAAAAAAGAGTTGCAAAATACTCTCGGTCAAGGGGCGGAAGTGGCAGCGGCAATGACGGAACTCGAAGCCGCCCGCACCAGACTTGCGAGTTTAGACCAATTGCAAACTAAGGCCATTCCTCTGATTCACCGGCGGCAAATTATCCAGACAGAAGTAGTATCTCGTCGCGCCCATACCGAGGCGCGTTTGGCAGAAATTGTCAGTCAAATTAATCGCTTGCAAGTGCAGCAACAAACGGCGGTGCAAGTCCAACAAGCGGTGCAACAAGTTTCCCTACAAATTGAAGATTTGGAGAAGAAGCGAATTTATCAGCAACGGGTGCGGGAAAAAGGACTAGAACGGCGCAATTTTATGGAACGTTTGCAAGCCCAGTTGCGCGATCGCGAGGTGCAGTTGGCGGATATTGAACAAAAGTTACGGTTATTGCAGGTTCCTGATGCGATTTGTCCGTTGTGCGATCGCCCCTTAGATGAGCATCATTGGGACTTGGTGGCAGAAAAACATCAAGCCCAACAGCAAGAATTTAGGAATCATATTTGGGTTTTGCGGGAACAGTTGGCGGTTTCTGAGAGAGAAATTCAACTGTTGCGCGATGAATATGGTAAATTAAATCGAGAATTGGCGGGTTCCGATAATCTCCAAAAACAGTGGGGAGGGTTGCAAGCTCAACTGAATATGACGGCGACTGAACGAGAAAGGCTGCAAAAAATTGATCGGGAAAAAGCCGCCTTAGAGCGATCGCTGAAAACTGGTGAATTTGCCGGTGATTTATATACAGAATTGCAACAAATCGAGCGGGCTTTGCAAGAGTTACATTATGATGAAAAAAATCATGCTCTGGCTCGGAGTGATGTAGAACGTTGGCGGTGGGCAGAAATTAAACTGGCTCAAATTAGAGATGCGGAAAAACGGTTACAAAGTCTGAAAAATCGGGAACCAGAATTAGTAGAAAAGCTGGAAAATATTTCAAATTTAATTGAACGAGAAAAAACCGAGTCTTTTTTACATCAAAAGCTGGTAAAATTAGAACAAAAAATTGAGCAAATTGGTTATGATTTTGCCGAACATAAAGCGATTAGTGCTGCCCGAAATAAGGCTCAGGTTTGGTTGACCCGCAAAGAACAACTGCGTCAAGCTCAACAAGATTATCCTCAAGTGAGTAGCCGCGTTAAAGAAGTGACTAAACGATTGCTGGAACGGTTACAAGACCAAGAAAAACTGAGGCAGCAAATCGATCTGATCCAGGAAAAACTGAAGGAATGTCCAGACCAAACGGTAGCGATTAAAAATTTAGAACAGCAAATTGCCCAGCGTCGGCATCAGTTAGACCTCGCTTTGGCTAAATTAGGGCAACTCCAACAACAACAAAAACATTTAGAAGATTTGAGTCAGCAAAAGCACCTGATTAAGCATCAAATTAAGGAAGCGAAAAATCAATATCGGGTCTATAATGAATTGGCGATCGCCTTTAGCAAAAAGGGCATTCAAGCCTTGATGATTGAGAATATATTACCCCAGCTAGAAGCGGAAACGAATAAAATATTATCCCGATTGACGGGCAATCAATTGCACGTCCAATTTGTCACGCAAAAAGCCGGACGTTCAAATAAAAAAGATCCCAAATTAATCGATACATTGGATATTGTAATTGCGGATGCTCGCGGCACTCGCCCCTATGAAACTTATTCCGGGGGCGAAGCTTTTAGAATTAATTTTGCCATTCGCTTGGCGTTAGCTCAACTGCTTTGTACTCGTCAAGGCACCCGGTTACAAATGTTAATTGTGGATGAGGGTTTTGGCACCCAAGACCGTCAAGGGTGCGATCGCTTGATTGCCGCGATTAATGCGATCGCCCCCGACTTTGCCACCATTTTAATCGTCACTCATATGCCCCAATTTAAAGAAGCATTTCAAGCCAGAATAGAAATTAGCAAAACGGCGGAAACCGGATCTCAATTATTGTTGGCTTAATTGGGGGAGTCATAAATATATCAACTCGGTTTCAAGTCGCGCATTTTTAACTCTAATAAATTAGACAATTAGACAAAACCTGATTTATAGTGATTTCAATTCAGATTAATACAATTATGTAGGGGCGCAATTAGGGGCGCAAGCATTGCGCCCCTACAGCAAATGAACATATATTGTAGGGGCGCAATGCTTGCGCCCCTGATTTTTGTCTCAACCACAATTGAAATACCTATATTTAGAGATTATACGGAGGTTTTGGCCATGAATTATCCCACGAAAAATCAAATGAATTGGAAAAGTAAGATGGGTTTGGCTATTTGGAATTATCGAATGAAGCAGCCCAACTATAATAACAACTATAATAAGATTTTCGGTGGTGGTGACTCATTGGGTTTACGAGTTTTAGCTCATAACTACCTAAACTCTCCTGCCTTTCGCGCCGTGTATTTAAAAGAAATTGTCATAAATTCAATATTTTAGAGGATTTTGCTAAACCTAAAAAAGTATAAATTTCTACAATCAGTGGGGGAGAAGATAGTTTTATCTTCTATTTAAATTCAGAAAAATCTTATGAAAAGTTATTCAAAAAAATAGAAACAACAACCGATATCAATAATATTGAGATTGATTTAAATCTTCAATGTTTTAATTTGGCAGAAGGAAATAATCTGCCCAAAAAAATAGAAATTGATCTGGGGGCTTATGTGGCAATTTCTCTGGAACTAGATGAGGAGGGTGATCTAGATTTATCTAGCGATCAACCCTTAAGTTTTAATTTATTTCTAAATCTTGACATTTATGCCCCGATTAAATTAAGCAGAGAACATTACAATGGTGAAATAGCTCAATTAAACCAGCCAAGACTGGCGAATTTTTTACAGCGTCTTGAGCAAAAATTACCTGTAGAATTTGTTTGGGTCGATGCCCCTGACTATGAGGAATCGATTGGACGTTACGGCTTTAATGGTTATAGCGATCGCCCTTAAGTTAGCCAAGCAAAAACCGGGCTTCTCTACACAAGAAACCCGGTTTCTGGGAAGAACCAATCTAGCCAAAGAGGATTAAATCATCGGCTTTAACAAACATTGAGGCGGTCAAATCTTCTTCGGTAAACCCTTGGACAATGCCCAAGTATTTATTATCAACTTTAATCGCTACAGATGCGATCGCGCTGGCATCACCGAGGCCAAAATTGACGGCTTCAAAAGAGAGATTTTGATATGTTACTCCGTCGGTTAAACCAATCTTATCTTCACTGGAGTTGAAATCTAAAATCACATCGGCGGTATTGAGAGTAGATGCTGCGGCTTCACCACTGCGGAGGACAAAGGTATCGCTGCCGCCGTCCCCGGTCAGGAAGTCTTGACCCATATCCCCGCAGAGCACGTCATCGCCATTGCCGCCCATCAAATTATCATCCCCTTTGCCACCACGCAGGAGGTCATTGCCATCACCGCCAAATAAATTGTCGTTGTCTTGGTTGCCGTTGACGACATCATCTCCGGACTCACCGTCAACTTCATCGGCACCCTGACCGCCGCGCAACACATCATTGCCGATATTGCCTTTGACGATATCGTTGCCTTGGTTGCCGTTGACGATATCAGCCCCTTCGCTGCCTTGGATGACATCTTTGCCGGATAAGCCTCGGACATGAAGTCCGATCGCCTGGGCAATTTGGGGCAGGAAAACATTATCATCGCCATCGGATAAGTTGTAAAATTCACCGATCGCCTGATTCGGTGCTTCGCCAGTGGGCGCACCGGGTTCCGTAGCATTGGCTGTGGGTCGTGCCAGCTTAATCGTCTCCGGACTGCTGGGCAGAATAGTTGGCAAACTGAAGATGGCCACAGCGCCAGGACCTGCGGGAGCAACCGGCATAGAGTCGGATGAGCTAGTTGGCTGAAGATTAACTTCAGTCTCGCTACCCGCAACCGGGAGATCCAACGAGTTACTATCCGATGAGTCTGTCACCTCGCTACCCAGTTTCGTGTTTGAAATCAAAGTATCCAAGGCATCACCCGTATTTGCCGCCACCACATCCGCGATCGCCTTTTGTCCGGCAGCCGCAGCGTTTAAGTCATCGCTGGTTGTACCCAGGGCAACTTTTTGCACCCGCGCTAATTCTTGATTCACGTCTGCCCCGGTATTGTTGGCGACTACGGTGTCGATACGTTCATTCGCTTCGGCAATCACTTGGGCTACGGACTCGGACAACTCGCCTAAATCCACTTGCGCTTTAGTCCCGGCGGCTTCCAGAACCGTTTGCAACTGGGACGCATTGGTTAAATCCAAGGTTGTCCCGGCTTGAATTTGAGAGGCGATCGCCCCCACCACGGTTTGACTACTTTCGGCAACGGATAAGCTGGATGCCCCAGAGATCGTATTCGCCATCTGAGTCACAGCATTTTGCAACTTCACCATCGCTGAGTTAAGTTGCACCCCACCGGCTTGATTCTGGGCAGTGGCCGCGATCGGGTCTGTATTACTCAAATCTATACCGGCGGGAATCCCCAGGGCTGTTTTCACTTGGGTTTCCGCGTCCGCTTTGCTCACGCCCTGGTCAACCAAATCCGACACCACATTACTTAACAACGTCACGATGGTAGTATCTGGGGTCGCGACCAACGGCGTAGCCAATGGCAATCCCGTCGCCGTATCCGTCCCCCCGGAAATCACGATCCGGCCTTCTTCGGGATCTAAACGACCATTATTATTCAGATCGAACGGACGGGGATCGATATTAAAAGCAAATCGGCCTTCCTCTGTAGTAATGGCAGAAGGTTCTTGCGGATCCAATACCCCATTACGATTAGTATCCAAAAAGGCTGTGGCATCGGCAATATAACCATCAATCGCAATGCCGTCAATGCCATTACTCCACAATCGGAACAAGTCGCTGGTACTGGCACCTTCGGGATCGGTTGCCGTCACCTCAATTTCTATGAAAAATGAGCGATCGGTATCCTGGGTACTAAAGGTCAAGGTACTGGAATCGAACGTCAACCAATCGGGTAGCGGTCCTGCTCCTTGTTCTTGCCACTCACCGTCGCTCCAGTCAACAAAGCTCACCTGAGTAGCACTGTAAGTCAGTTCGCCTCCCTCTGGATCGGTAAAAGTATTAGGTTCCAGGGTTAAGCTAAAATTCTCATTCCAATCGTGACTTTGCCAAGAAATCGGATTAGTCACCACAGGTGCATCGTTTACATCGGGATTATCCACCACCTCAGGGGGTACGGGGTCTACCAGTATCGGCGGTTCCCAAACGGGTTGCTCAAACGTCACCTCTGGCAGTTCCGCCGCCAAAATTTCTTCACCGCTGAGATTGCCCACGGTTTCAATAAAGCCGCTTCCGGCACCAGTTCCCGCTGCATCAAAGAAATTGGTAATCACAACATCTGACCATTGGTTAGCCCAGCCATCTTTGTTGGTATCAATCACCAGGCTTGTACCCATCCGACCCAGACCGGCGATACCCGCAGCCAAGCCAGTAGCCGATAGAGTCATCGGCGTTTCCGTTACTTCTGTAGGCTCCACCGGCATCGGCTCGACGGCGGATGTAGGCTCCACCGGCATCGGCTCGACGGGGGATATAGGCATAGGCTCCATCCGCACAGGATCGACGGCTAATGTAGGCTCCACCGGCATCGGCTCGACGGCGGATGTAGGCTCCACCGGCATCGGCTCGACGGGGGATATAGGCATAGGCTCCATCCGCACAGGATCGACGGCTAATGTAGGCTCCACCGGCATCGGCTCGACGGGGGATGTAGGCTCCACCGGCATCGGCTCGACGAATTCTCCGTTCTGGAAATCACTTTCGAGGATAATCAGCGTATCGGTTCCTTCTGTATCAGAAATCTCAACCCCTGCTTGACCCCAGTATCCGGCTCGCACGCGGTAGATATCCGACCCGCTACCGCCTCGCAAAATGTTCCCAGAGCCGCCATCGCCGATCAAGCTAAGGGTGTCATCCCCTAAACCTCCTTCTAGGGTGTTGTTCCAGCCATAAACTTCCAGGATGTCGTTATCGTCGCCACCCAGCAGAAGGCTACTGTCAGAGCCGCTGCTGTAAAGGCTATCCGCTCCAGCCCCTCCATCCAAAGTGCTGCTGTACCCCCAGTAATTTCCAATGAAGAGGGTATCGTTGCCATCACCGCCGAACAGACTATCTTGAGTGGAATAGCCATAGTAATAATAGCCATTATTACTCGACAGGTAGTCATCACCAGCACCCCCATCGAGAGTGTTATTGCCAGTGCCGCCATCGAGCGTGTCATTGCCGATACCGCCATCTAAGAAATCATTGCCAGCACCAAAATCGATCAGATTATCGTTGCCATCACCGCCAAGCAAGGTGTCGTTGCCGCTTCCGTCGCTGGAAATATAGTCATCTCCGGCATCGGCGATAATGCTGTCATTGGCGTTGGTGCCTTCCAGGTTGTCGGCGTTGGCAGTGCCGGTAATGATATTGGGGCTGGTAGGTGGGGTGAGAATTTCGTTGCCGTCGAGATAGTCAATCTTTTCGATGAAGCCCGCGCCCGCGCCCGTACCCGCTGCATTAAAGAAGTCAAGAATTACTAAGTCCTGGCTAGTGTCTGCTATGCCGTCTTGGTTGATGTCAATCACCAAGCTGGTGCCTTGTTTTTCCAGTCCGGCTTCACCGACCGCCAACCCATTTAAAGATAGCTTTAAACCAGTCGAGAGGATATCGGTTCCTCCCGCATCTTGGATGGTATTTGCAGAGGGATAGTAGAGGTTATAAGTGTCATCCCCTAAACCTCCTTCTAGGGTGTTGTTCCAGCCATAAACTTCCAGGATGTCGTTATCGTCGCCACCCAGCAGAAGGCTACTGTCAGAGCCGCTGCTGTAAAGGCTATCCGCTCCAGCCCCTCCATCCAAAGTGCTGCTGTACCCCCAGTAATTTCCAATGAAGAGGGTATCGTTGCCATCACCGCCGAACAGACTATCTTGAGTGGAATAGCCATAGTAATAATAGCCATTATTACTCGACAGGTAGTCATCACCAGCACCCCCATCGAGAGTGTTATTGCCAGTGCCGCCATCGAGCGTGTCATTGCCGATACCGCCATCTAAGAAATCATTGCCAGCACCAAAATCGATCAGATTATCGTTGCCATCACCGCCAAGCAAGGTGTCGTTGCCGCTGCCATCGCTGGAAATGGAGTCATCTCCGGCATCGCCAATCATGCTGTCATTAGCGTTGGTGCCTTCCAGGTTGTCGGCGTTGGCAGTGCCGGTAATGATATTGGGGCTGGTCGGTGGGGTGAGAATTTCGTTGCCGTCGAGATAGTCAATCTTTTCGATGAAGCCGGTGCCCGCGCCCGTACCCGCTGCATTAAAGAAGTCAAGAATTACTAAGTCTTGGCTGGTGTCTGCTATACCGTCTTGGTTAATGTCAATCACCAAGCTGGTGCCTTGTTTTTCCAGTCCGGCTTCACCGACCGCCAACCCATTTAAAGACAGCTTTAAACCAGTCGAAAGGATATCGGTTCCTCCCGCATCTTGGATGGTATTTCCAGAGGGATTGTAGAGGTTATAAGTGTCATCCCCTAAACCTCCTTCTAGGGTGTTGTTCCAGGCATAAACTTCCAAGAGGTCGTTGTCGTCGCCACCCCGCAAAAGGCTGCTGTCAGAGTAGTTGTAAAGGTTATCTGACCCGGAGCCTCCTTCTAAAGTGTTGTTCCATCCGTAAACCTCCAGGATGTCGTTGTCCTCGCCACCCCGGAAAAGGCTGCTGTCAGAGTAGCTGCTGTAAAGGCTATCCGCTCCAGCCCCTCCATCCAGAGTGTTGCTTAACCAGTAAGATCCAACAAGTAAGGTATCGTTGCCATCACCGCCGAACAGACTATCTTGAGTGGAATAGCCATAGTAATAATAGCCATTATTACTCGACAGGTAGTCATCACCAGCACCCCCATCGAGAGTGTTATTGCCAGTGCCGCCATCGAGCGTGTCATTGCCGATACCGCCATCTAAGAAATCATTGCCAGCACCAAAATCGATCAGATTATCGTTGCCATCACCGCCAAGCAAGGTGTCGTTGCCGCTTCCGTCGCTGGAAATATAGTCATCTCCGGCATCGGCGATAATGCTGTCATTGGCGTTGGTGCCTTCCAGGTTGTCGGCGTTGGCAGTGCCGGTAATGATATTGGGGCTGGTAGGTGGGGTGAGAATTTCGTTGCCGTCGAGATAGTCAATCTTTTCGATGAAGCCCGCGCCCGCGCCCGTACCCGCTGCATTAAAGAAGTCAAGAATTACTAAGTCCTGGCTAGTGTCTGCTATGCCGTCTTGGTTGATGTCAATCACCAAGCTGGTGCCTTGTTTTTCCAGTCCGGCTTCACCGACCGCCAACCCATTTAAAGATAGCTTTAAACCAGTCGAGAGGATATCGGTTCCTCCCGCATCTTGGATGGTATTTGCAGAGGGATAGTAGAGGTTATAAGTGTCGTCCCCTAAGCCTCCTTCTAAGGTGTTGTTCCAACCGTAAACTTCCAGGATGTCGTTGTCGTCCCCACCCCGCAAAAGGTTACTCTCAGAGGAAGCATATAGGTAATCCGATCCAGTCCCCCCATCGAGGGTGTTGTTGCCTATATTCCAATTCCAGTCAGCCCAGAGGGTATCGTCTCCTTCAAATCCGACAATACTGTCGTTGCCATTGCCAGTGCCGACGAGGTTATTGGCAGTGCTGTCGCCCAATATTTCTGCCATCACACAATCTCCTGTTTTGATTTTATATGGGTTTTTTTCTATTGTATTTCTATTTTTTGTGTTGGACGAAAATTTAACATTGATTAATATTTTATGAAGTTTTATGTCAATTTTTAATACTTTTTTACAAAAATAAAAAAAATTTTTTAATTAATATATTATGATTTTTTCCCCTAAAATAAAGCTATTTTTTTATGTAAAAATTAATTAATAATAAAAACAAAGACAATGACAATACATTTTGGCTGATTTATTAGCCAAAAAAATCAGTAATATGGAAGTACAAATTTTTCAGTGGTTCGGGAAAAATCTCGATCATAAAAAAAGACTAATGAGCATTGGTTGGAGAAAAAATCCTTAAAGTCAGTTACATTTCTTCAAAATTGATCTATTGATCTTCGGTGAGGGGTTAAAACTCTAAATAAATTATTTGTTATTTGTTATTTGTTGTTTGGGAGATGAATGGCGATCGCACTTAGGCAAAGACTTTATATGTTCGGCTGTCACCGCGATCGCTTGCCCCGATCCTGTGGCTGCGGCAGTCCTCAATGCTATAGATCAAGGCGATCGACAGCTACTCCAAATTGTATTGGTGCGTTACCGCTCGGAACAACACCCTACTCCAAATTGTATTGGTGCGTTACCGCTCGGAACAACACCCTACGGATAAAAGCTTTTGCCTACTGGATCGGATGGATCGGATTGAAATTTTTCAGAAGTTATTGTATAATGCCGATAACGGTAATTGAGCCGGAGGGGTGACTGGCGCAACGGTAGCGCATCGGACTCTTAATCCGCTGGTTCTGGGTTCGAATCCCAGGTCACCCATTTTTAGATCGGCGGCTGATCATCCAAGTCCGCTCGATGTTTGAGCAAAAAAACCCGCACGCTGGCGGGTTTTTTGCTGTTTGACCCCGCAACTTAAAACCAAATTCGGTTCTCCTGTAGGGGCGATTCGCGAATCGCCCCTACGATAATCCCCGAAAACACGCTCTGGATTCCCGCCTTCGCGGGAATGACAGATGGCTTTATAAAGGGGTTTTGACAACCGTATTTGGTGTTATGAGTTGACTGGGGTGAGTTGACGGCTGAAGGTTTTGAGGATGCGATCGCTCATTTGGGCGGGAGTTAGTTCTAACTCTGCTTTAGACTGGTCGGGTTTAGCATGATCCACCAGCTTGTCGGGAACACCCAAACGCATCACGGGGACGAGAACATTATGATCCATCAACGCTTCGGCAACTGCTGACCCAAAGCCACCCATGAGGCAGCCTTCTTCCATAGTCACCACTTTGCCAATTTTTTCTGCTAAGGGCAAAATTAACTCAGTGTCCAAGGGTTTGACAAAGCGGGCATTGATCACAGTGGCTTCGATGCCATGTTCGCTGAGAATTTCGGCGGTTTGCATGGCTGGATAGACCATCGATCCATAGCCGAGGATTAGTACATCATCCCCTTGGCGGAGAATTTCCGCTTTGCCAATGGGCAGAGGTTCCCATCCTTCTTCCATTAAGGCGACACCGTAACCGTTGCCACGAGGATAACGCATGGCGATCGCGCCCTCAGTATATTCAATTCCGGTGACTAACATTTGCTGAAGTTCCGCCTCATCTTTCGGGGCCATCACCACCATATTGGGGATACAGCGCAAATAGGCAATATCATAAAGTCCTTGGTGAGTTGGGCCATCTTCCCCGACAATTCCTGCCCGATCTAAGCAGAAAAATACTGGCAGCTTTTGGATGCAAACATCGTGAATAATTTGGTCAAAAGCCCGTTGTAAGAACGTAGAATAAATGGCCACCACTGGGCGGATTCCTTCACAAGCCATCCCTGCGGCTAAGGTGACGGCGTGTTGTTCCGCAATGCCCACATCAATATATTGTTTGGGCAGTTTCTCGTGTAATTTATCTAATCCTGTCCCTGTGGCCATTGCCGCCGTAATGCCGATAATGTTGGGGTTATCTTCCGCTAGTTTAATCAGAGTTTCGGCAAAGACTTTGGAATAGCTGGGGGGTTTGGGTTTTTTGGCAGGAATGGCTTTACCCGTGGCTAGGTCAAAGGGACTTTGGGCATGGTAGCCTACCTGATCTTTTTCCGCGATCGCATATCCTTTGCCTTTAGTTGTGGCCACATGAACCAACACCGGCCCTTGAATTTTATGGGCTTCATTAAAGGTGTTAATCAGTTCTTCTAAATTATGACCATCCACCGGCCCGATATAAGTAAAGCCCAACTCTTCAAATACCGCGCCCACTTTGGGCACTGCCAACCGCTTCATCCCTTCTTTCACCCGCTGCATTTCCGGGGTAAAAGTTTCACCCAGGAAAGGAATCTGCTTAAACTGTTCTTCCAAGTTGTCTTTGAGGAACTGTACCGGCGGACTCAGACGCATTTTATTCAGATAACGAGGAATTGCGCCCACATTAGGCGAAATGGACATTTCATTGTCATTGAGCACGACCATGAGGTTAGTATGAGGCAAATGACCCGCATGGTTAATCGCTTCTAAGGCCATGCCCCCAGTTAAAGCCCCATCCCCAATTACGGCGACTACTTTAAATTTTTCCCCTTTCATATCGCGAGACAACGCCATGCCCAAGGCTGCCGAAATGCTGGTGGACGCATGACCCGCCCCAAAATGGTCAAACTTGCTTTCGCACCGTTTGAGATATCCCGCTACCCCATCTTTTTGCCGCAGGGTACTGAAGTTGTTGTAACGACCTGTGATGAGTTTATGGGGATAGGCTTGGTGTCCCACATCCCAAATTACTTTATCGTGATCCAGGTCAAGGGTCTGGTATAGTCCTAGGGTGAGTTCCACCACTCCCAGACCGGGGCCGAGGTGTCCCCCGGTTGCGGCGATCGTTTCTAAATGTTTTTCCCGAATTTGTCGGGCAACTTGTTCGAGTTGGTGAATCGATAGACCGTGTAATTGGTTCGGATGCTTAAGTTCGCTGAGATGCATAGGTGTTAACCTGTGGTAAAGATCGGGCTGCTGGTAAAAAAAAGAATGACTTGGATAAGTCCCAATGAATGAATCAATAAGTAAAACTTAATTTAACAGCATCATACAACTTTTAGATGTCATTTTTTTCATTGTTGATTGTGATTGTGATTGTGATTGGTTGCTGGTTGTTTGACCCAAATAACCAATAACCAATAACGAACAATGAACAACGAACACACTAGACACTAGACCCAGAGGTTAAGAGTCTAGTTTACTGGTTAAATATGAGTATAGCGGTGAATTTATCATAAGATTTTCTGAGAGTTTGCTGGTTGATTTGTTGATAGATGACTAAACTGATTATTCAAATTCCTTGTTATAACGAAGAAGCCACCTTGGGCATTACTTTATCAGAATTGCCTCGCCAATTGCCAGGGGTGGATTGTGTTGAGTGGCTGGTGGTTGATGATGGCAGCCGCGATCGCACTGTGGAAGTAGCCAAAGCTTGCGGGGTGGATTATATCGTAAATTTGCCCACAAATCAAGGTTTGGCTAAAGCATTTATGGCTGGTTTAGAAGGGGCACTCAAAGCGGGGGCGGATATTATTGTCAATACGGATGCGGATAATCAATATTGTGCTGAAGATATTCCTAAACTAATTCAGCCGATTCTGTTAAAAGAATCCGAAATTGTGATTGGTGCCCGTCCGATTTTGGATATTGAACATTTTTCGCCAACCAAGAAATTATTGCAAAAATTAGGCAGTTGGGTGGTACGTTTAGCCAGTCAAACGGATATCCCGGATGCCCCTAGTGGGTTTCGGGCATTTAGTCGGGAAGCGGCAATGCAGTTAAATGTTTTTAATGAATATACTTATACTTTAGAGACGATTATTCAAGCGGGACAAAAGGGGATGGCGATTACTTCTGTCCCCATTAGAACTAATGGTTATTTACGCCCTTCTCGATTGGTAAAAAGTATTCCGGTTTATATTAAACGGTCTATTTTTACTATTTTTAGAATTTTTATGACTTATAAACCCCTGCGATTCTTTTTGCTTCTCGGCGGGGTTCCTTTTACCATCGGTTTTGGGTTGGGATTCCGTTGGTTAATTTATTTTTTGATTGGGACAGAAAGAACTCGAATTCCTAGTTTGATTTTGGCCGCAATTTTGATGTTGATGGGGTTTCAATTATGGATTTTGGGGTTGGTGGCAGATTTGCTGGCGGTGAATCGCAAGTTATTAGAAGAAATTCAACTAAGAATGCGGCGGGCTGAGATTGAAACCAGTCAGTTAAAACCCCTGAATGATGGCGCCAAAAAACCGGGTAATGATTAGAAAGTTTAGCTTTCTCCCCAATACCAATATTTAATCACATTACTAGGGGGCTGCATAGCCACTGCTGCCATATAGCCATAATTGACCTCTAATTTTTCTATTTGCCATAATGATATCCCCTGAGAATTTCCGGCAATTTTGATAATTTTCGCTGGGAGGTCGGGATTGATGGATACTTCTACTTTTTCTAAGCCAATAATGCCTTCGCCGGTGGCTTTTAAGTAGGCTTCTTTACAAGTCCAAGTGTGAAAAAAAGCTTTTTCTTGCTGTGGTTTTGGCAGTTGAGTTAGGGCATGATATTCAGCGGGACAAAAGAATCTTTTAGCTAAGTTTTGTACTTCTACGGGGCGGATATATTCTAGGTCGATGCCAATTTTTCGGTGACAGGCGATCGCATATAATGCCCTGCCGTGAGAATGGGATACGTTAAACTCTAGTTTCTCTTGTTCCCCCGGATAATTGTCTGTTACTAACGATGGTTTTCCTTTTTGGCTATAAGTAAACTCTAGCTTACTGGGGTGAGAGTTTACATAATTACTGAGAATTTGCCGTAAAATCCCCCGACTGGCGATAAAATGCTGGCGATCGCGATCGAACCGATAGCGATCAGCCCTTTGTTGTTCGTCTGGGGAAAGAGTTTGCTGCAACTGTTCAATTTTTGGCCAAGGGAGATTTAAATCCGCTTGCCAAATATGCACCTCTTCGGAGGCGATCGATAATTTATCGGGTCTGGGCAGCCATTGGGTCATAAGAACAAGGGTTTAGCGTTTAGGGTTTAGGGTTTAGGGTTTAGGGTTTGGTGATAATTGGGAATAATTTCGCATAATTGACCATGATTAAGCCTAAAAAAAATAATTTGTGCTTAATTTTGCCGAATCTGCTCTACATTATATAGTGATTAATTATAGCGGTTATTATCTGGATGAAGTACAGAGGTTTTCTGGATTCCCGCATTCGCGGGAATGACAGGTTTTTTGTCCTTCATCACTCTGACAAGTGCTATATAAAGTGGCGATCGCTGACTTTTCTACATTATACAAATAAGTTAAACATGAATCAGGAAGTGCATATAACCGTGAATCAAACCGTGAATCAAACCGTGAATCAAACCGTGAATCAAATCGTGAATCGAGACTTATTTGCTCGTGAGGCGATCGGGCAAATTCCCAAAATTCTCACCCTGCTAGACCGTAACCCCCATAGTCCGACTTATGGCTGTTTTGACCGCAACTTTTGGCACTATAAAATTATTGACTTTCCCAGTGGCATGGCTCAAGAATTTGTGTGGCCCCTGACCTTAGTCTATCAGACTAATTTGCCAGACAATCCTTATTATCAAAAGCCGGTGATTAGAGACTGGGTAGAAGCGGGAATTTTCTACGCAGCCCACAGCGCCCATCAAGATGGGTCTTGTGATGACTATTTCCCCTTTGAACGGGCGGCTGGGGCGGCGGCTTTTTCTCTGTTAGCTTGTCTAGAAAGCTATCGTCAATTAGAACTTAATCACTATGAATTATTGAAATTTTTTGAACGTCGGGCTGACTGGTTAGCCCATCATCAAGAAAGTGGTAAACTCGCGAATCACCAAGCTTTAATTGTCCTCTGCTTGGAATTAACTGGCAAACTTTTAGAAACTTCCAAATGGGAATCGGCTAAACTGCGACGATTAGAACAATTATTGTCTTGGCAAAATAGTGAAGGCTGGTTTCAAGAATATGAAGGCTGCGATCCGGGATATCATACTCTGGCTATTTCTGCTTTAGCAAGGCTTTATCAACTATGGCCAGATTCCCATTTAAAAGAACCTTTAAAGAAAGCAGTAGAATTTGCTACCCATTTTGTGCATCCTGATGGTTCTTATGGGGGCGAATATACCAGTCGGAATACTTATAATTTCTTTCCTCATGGGTTTGAGTTGGTCGGTGAATGGCTGCCAGAAGCTTTAACCATTAATGACCAATTTTTAATTGGTTTAGCCAATAATTTAAATCCCTGTTATGCGGACGATCATATTATTGGTCATCATACTTGGAATTATTTACTGGCATGGCGAGATTTTGTTAGCGATCGCCCCCAAAGTTATGCGCGATCGCTAAATAAGCCAAGTAATAAGCCAAATAAGATTTGGTTTCCCGGTGCCCAAATTATGATTTGGCGAACAGTCATTGCCAATGCGGAACATCCTGATAACAATATACCTCAGCTTGATAGCGAAAACAGTCCAGAAACTAATCCAGGAAATCCTCAAAATGTTTTAAATGTCACCCCAGATAGTAAAATAACTGAGCCAATAACTGAGCCAATAACTGAGCCAATAACTGAGCCAATAACTGAGCCAATAACTGAGCCAATAACTGAGAAAATAACTGAGCATTTGCCAGAAAAATTAGCAAATTTAGAGGATGCTAATAACGGAAAAATTCAAGATTATCTATATTTGTCAAATTCGCCGTCCCCGGAAAAACCAGCAGCAAAATCCCCATTATCGACGGAAAACAATGAATTAAAATCTGAATCTATCCAGTCACATAACCAGGAAAATATATCAGGAAATGAGCCACATAAAACCGCGATCGCTGAACTTTATCTAGCAATTAACAAGGGTGGAGTATTTAAACTATTTATAGATGGCCAACTCGTTGCCTCAGATACCCAGTTTTCTTTGCTGGTTTCTGACGGCAAAAAAGCCAAAAATGCCGTGGGGCATTTAGTGGATACTTATGAATATGAACTGGGAGAAAATGAAATCATTATTCATGGTCATCTGGGGTGGGCAAAACAAAAGCTGATGACGCCGCTAAATTTAATTATTCTACGCGGCGTCATGTTAACGGTGGGGCGATTTTTCCCGAATCTGGTTAGAAAAATATTGCAAAAAATGCTGATTACGGGGAAACAAAAAGCGCCGTTTAAATTTGTGCGTCGTTTGCAGTGGATTGATGGGCAATTACAGATTACGGATAGCCTAAGTGCTGAATCTTGGGACAAGGTTTTGTCCGCAGGAATTGGCTGCGATCAAACTTCGATTTATGTGGTGATGAGTCGCACATTTCAACCGGGGCAATTGCAACCTTGGCTGGATTTAACAGCGGAAATCAAAAGACTATCTCCCGGTGAATCTTTGACCGTGCAACGAATTTTATAGTTATTTTTAGCTAGGAATAGGCAACAGGGAATGGGCGGCAGGGGCCGCCATCGGGTGCAGGGGTGCAGGGGAGAAGTGAAAAGTCGTAGGGGCGAATGGCCAAGAGAGAAAAGAGAGGAGAGAAAAGAGAGGAGAGAATATCTTTCCTATGCATCCTCTTTCCTCTTTCCTATGCATCCTCTTTCCTCTTTCCTATGCATCCTCTTTCCTATGCATCCTCCCTTTCACTATTCACTATTCACTCTCCCCTCTGCCCCTCCGCCGACGGCGGGCCCCTCTGCCCCTCTGCACCTCTGCACAAGAGATCCCTGTTGAATGATCCAGAACAAACGTTACCATTGTGGTTTGCTGCGAATCAATGCTTCTGCTGAGTTGGCATCTAAGGGTTTGGCGAAAAAATATCCCTGACCAAACTCAATTCCTAAATTTCTCAGTTGATTAAAGTGCATGAAGGTTTCCACTCCTTCCGCCACCACATCCATTTTCAATTGGTGAGCTAGAGTAACGATCGCCTCGACAATTTCCAGACTATCGCGATCTTCACTAATGTTGCCAATAAAAGAACGGTCAATTTTTAATGTATCCATATGAAACCGATGCAGATAACTTAAAGAAGAATATCCGGTGCCAAAATCATCTAGGGATAATTTAATTTTGCGGGCTTTTAGTTGTTTCAGTAGCCGATTCGCCGATTCGGCATTATCCATAATAGCCGTTTCCGTAATTTCTAGCTTTAAATATTGACTATGTAATTGAGTTTCAGCCAGAATTTGATCGATCATTTCTATCAAATTCGGTTGGCGAAATTGTTTCACGGACAGATTGACGCTAATATGTAAACGGAATTCAGCAAATTTTTTGACCCAAGACTGCATAGTTTGACAAGCTTCACGCAATACCCAAAGACCCATAGGAACAATTAGCCCAGTTTCCTCGGCGATCGGGATAAACTCCCCAGGAGAAACAAAACCCTGTTGGGGGTGCTGCCAGCGAATTAAAGCTTCAAATCCTGCCAGCTTGCCGCTACATAGAGAGATAATGGGTTGATATTGTAAAAAAAACTCTTGCCGTTGAATGGCTAGACGCAAATCAGTTTCTAATTGTAAACGCTTTAACACATGGTCATGCATACTAGCTTCAAATACTTGATAGTGAGTATGTCCCAATTTTTTCGCTTGATACATGGCAATGTCAGCGTCTCTTAAAATATGTTCCGGTTTTTGATATGCGGGTGAGCCGATCGCAATCCCAATGCTGGCATTAATAAACACATCATATTGGTCAATATTTAAGGGAAATTGCCATTGTTTATGAATCCGTTCTGCTAGATAAATCGCATCAGATATGTCTTGGATATTTTTGATAATAATCGTAAATTCATCACTGCCTAAACGAGCCAAAATATCTTCATCATTTAGGCAATATTTTAGGCTATCAGCAATGGCAATCAGCACTCGATCCCCAATCAAATGTCCCAAAGAATCATTGACTAATTTAAAGCGATCGCAATCTAAAAATAATACAGCAAATAAATAATCTGGGTCACTTTTAACGCGGTTTAAACAGGTTTGCAATTCCTCGATTAACAAGGAACGATTAGGTAATCCAGTTAGAGAGTCATGCCATGCCATGTGCAGCAGTCGTTTTTCTGCTCTTTGGCGTTCCACAATTTCTTGTTTCAGTTTTTCATTCGCTCTTTCCAGTTCGGCAGTTCGGTCACTGACCCGATTTTCTAATTCAGAATTAAGTTGACGAATTTCTGCTTTGGCCGCTTGAAATTTCAGTAGGTTTTCAATTCTAATTAAAACCTCCTCTAAATGAAATGGTTTAGTAATGTAATCGGAACCCCCAATGCTAAACGCTTTTACCTTGTCAATCACTGAATTCATCGCCGTCAAGAAAATGATGGGAATATCATAAGTTTCTGGATCTTTTTTGAGAATCTGACAAACCTGATACCCATCCATATCAGGCATTTGAATATCTAATAAAATTAAATCAGGGTTGGCTGCTTTGGCAGCAATTAAGGCGGTATTTCCATTAATGGCATTTCTAACTTGATAGCCTTTTTGCGATAAAAGTTTAGACAATAACCGCAAGTTATCTTGGTTGTCATCAACGACTAAAATATTTGCTTGATATTTTAGAAAATTTTTTTGAGATTTTTTTGAACTCATTTGAATGGATTTGACCTTGTTTTACCTAATTTTACTTTAGTTAACATGATAATTATCCGCTCCTGTAAATCATTGCTCCAATCTTATATATCCAGATTTTATTGCTATTTTTGCTTCAATATTATGGCAATATTCAGCAATTATTTGAGATATATTTAGAATTTTAATCGATTAAATTTATCACTATTTATTCATTGTTTGAGCAAATTTGTGCAATTGTTCAATCCAAGAGAAATTCTCTGTGATTGAGGTACGTCTCATGTTGCCAAAAATAAGGATTCCAGTTGGGGAATCTTTCATCAGCATATCTTTCACTAGCACATCTTTCTTCTCCTCCGCAAAGCTATTCTCTGCAAAAATCAGATACTTCCGACGAGTTATCCCTGTTGGTTGGATTTGACGGTTACTGGCAATAATGATTTATTTTTTTCCATATAATACCATTTTTCAAAATTTTTGAGAGCGGTAGATCGGTTATATCTTATATTTGTAATCACACTTGCTATTGATGGCGGGGTGTAGGAGGAAAGCGGGGGGATAAAGTGGGGGGATGGTGTACCCCTTTAAAAAAACTCAGAGTAAGGCTGTAAGGGGGTTTCCTCGATTGGATATGGAAAAATGTCGCCTTTCAGCTATCAGCCGTCAGCTTTCGGCTTTCGGTTGATTTCACCGTCAACCATCCACCGATGACCCCTAAGTCTTGATACCCAAACTCAACTTAAAAGCCGGGGGTAAGTTTATTTGAGGTGTCAACCAGAGTAACCGATAAAAGGTCGATCGATCGCCCACTTCGGTTTAATTGATTCGGTTCAAGTTATATGTGAGATTACTGGTATTAATGAAACGGTTGATTTCTCTAATAGTGAGTCTGCTAATTTTAGCCATAATTTACACTAAAATTGATGGCCTCGGACTTTTGGCGGTGTTCCAAAATTGTCACCGTCTTTGGATGGCGATCGCCTTAGCAATGGTCGTCCCCTTAACCATGCTCACCAGTTGGCGACTGCAACAATTAACCCCGGTGAGTGCGGGGCTAGGATTTATGCAAGCTAATCAACTAATTTTAGCCGCCAGTGTGCTAAATATGGTATTACCCTCAAAAATGGGGGATTTAGCTAAAGCTTATTTTATGCGCGATCGCGGCCATCTCAGCGGCTCTTTAGCCTTATCTTTGGTGGTATTTGAAAAAGCCTGTGATATGTTATCTCTGCTGCTGTGGTGTGCTTTTGGGCTGATAGTTTATCCCCAAAAAGATGGATTATTTTGGCTGATGACCGCTGGAGTCACCGGAGGGTTAATCGTGGGCATATTCCTCCTGAGTTCCCGTCAGTTTGCCCAGCTATTTTTTGCCGGTATCAGCCGAATTGCTCCGAAAAAAATCCAAATTAAGCTGGATAAAATGCGGTTTTCCTGGGGAGAAATGCACGATTATTTTTGGCGAGATCGCCAGCAATTAATTAAAATCACTAGCACTTCTATTTTAATTTGGTTTGGCCATTTGCTGCAAATTTGGTTTTTTATTTTAGCCTTAAATGCGGCGGTGCCTTTACTAGCAAATCTGGCTTTATCTCCTCTAGCAATTTTGGCTGGTTTAATGCCCTTAACTTTTGCCGGAGTTGGCACTCGTGATGCGGCATTAATTCTATTTTATCAACCCTATTTTGACCCAGCCACCGGCGCCGCATTAGGGTTACTTTGTACTTCCCGTTATCTGATACCCGCGATCGCTGGTTTACCCTTTTTAGGGCAATATTTTGCCACCATGAAAATTAACGGTAAAATTAGCGGTAAAATTAACAGCAACACCAGCAGCAAAAATCTATAATCTATGAACTATTCCCTAAGTTATTGCCAACAATGGCTGACTATTCCCAGTCGAAAAAAATCTCAGACGATCTTTTGGTTTAGCCTCAGCATTACCTTTGCAGTTATTTATGGCTGGATGGTGTTGCAAAAAGCCTTTAAGAGCGAATATGTGATTCAAGATGATGCCAGACAGCATATATTTTGGATGCAGCGGTTTGTTGACCCAGAATTATTCCCTGGAGATTTAATTGCGGACTATTTTCAATCAGTCGTACCCCTGGGTTATACCACCTTTTATCAAATTATTTCCCGCTTAGGAATTGAACCCTTACTGTTAAGTAAACTGCTACCTCCGGTTCTGGGAATTCTCACCACTATTTATTGTTTTGGGGTGACAATAGAACTGTTACCCGTTCCCTTTGCCGGTTTTATGGCTAGTTTGATTCTCAATCAAAGTATTTGGATGAAATTTGATGTGGTTTCCGCCACTCCTCGCGCCTTTATCTATCCGTTATTCGTGGTTTTTATCTATTATTTATTGAAACGACATTTAATCGGCGCTTGTGTGGCGATCGCCCTGCTGGGATTATTTTATCCTCAATTAATCTTAATCTGTTGTCCGGTATTACTGTTGCGTCTGGTAAACTGGGAAAATATGGGAGAGTCGATCAGAAGTTTATGGAGCAAAAAAAGCCCGCAACTGCCATTACTTAAAACTGGAGAATCGGCTGAATATTTAATCAGTATTATGCCGTTTTTGGTAGGCGGTTTAGTATTAGTAATTTATGCCCTGCAACCCAATGATTATGGCGGGGCAATGACCGCAAGTGAAGCGAGGCTGATGCCGGAATTTTGGCCGGGAGGACGCACCCCATTTTTTAATGATAATCCCATAGAATATTGGCTGATTGGCGAACTAAGTGGGTTTTTCCCTCCGGTGTTACCTCCCTTGATTTGGCTAGGGCTATTTTTTCCCTTACTTTGGCACAATTCACAGAAATTTACCCTGGTGACAAAAATTAATCCCCAAATTAGATTATTGGGTGATATAATGATAGTATCGGTGGCTATGTTTGTCGCGGCTCATGCGGTTTTGTTACGGCTGTATTTGCCCGGTCGCTATATGGAACATAGCTGTCGAGTTGTTTTGGCAATTGCCACAGGCATCTTGATTACTGTTATATTAGATGCCGCCCTTCAGTCCTTCAAACCAGGGCAAAAACCTCAAAAAGGTTGGGCGATCGCTAGTGCTTTGTTAATCGCTTTAACCATTTTTTATCCCGTCTATGAATCCAGTTTTCCCCGCACAAATTACCGTCCGGGAAACCTCGCCCCGTTATACGAATTCTTGCAACAACAACCCAAAGATAGCTTAATTGCTTCCCTATCTTCCGAGGCGAATAACCTGCCCACTTTTGCGTTGCGATCGGTATTAGTCGCCCCCGAATATGCGATTCCTTATCATACTGGCTATTATGCAGAATTTAGTCAACGCACTAAAGATTTAATTCACGCTCAATATACCCCTAATTTAGCAGAAATGCAGCAGTTTATCGCCAAGTATGGGATTGATTTTTGGCTATTAGAAAAATCAGCCTTTACCCCAGATTATTTAGCCAAAAATGAATGGATTCAACAGTATCAACCGGAGGCAACAGAAGCGATCGCGCAACTGGACTTAGAGACCCCCGCAGCAGTGGCTAACTTTATTGAATCTTGCGCTGCATTTAAAACCGGGGATTTTGTTTTATTAAGCACAAAATGTATGATAGATTTTTAGTGACTTATCGGTTAAACGTTCACCGTTGATGGTTGTTTGTTGTTTGTTGTTTGTTGTTTGTTGTTTGTTATTTGTTATTTTACCCTGATAACCAGTAAAAAACAACAATAGAATCCCTACCCATCAATAATAGAATCCCTACCCATCAACCATCAACAACCAACCATCAACAACCAACCATCAACAACCAACAAATAAAGTGCATCAATTTCTTACTGCCCCAATTCATCAATCTACCAAATCCCGGACGATATTTTGGTTTAGTTTAGCCCTAACTTTTGCCACCATTTATGGTGGTATGGTATTACAACAAGCCTTTACGGGTGAATACGTCATCCAAGATGATGCTAGACAGCATATTTTTTGGATGCAAAGATTTATTGACCCCGGATTGTTTCCTAATGATTTAATTGCCGATTATTTCCAAACCGTCGCCCCCTGGGGATATACCAATTTATACCGATTAATGACATGGGTCGGTATTACTCCAATTTTGCTACATAAACTGTCACCAATTATTCTGGGTTTAATTACCACCGCTTACTGTTTTGGCATCACTATTGAGTTATTCCCCGTCCCCATTGCCGGATTTCTGAGTTCATTACTGTTAAATCATTATATTTGGATGCGGGATGATGTAGTTTCGGGGACAGCAGTAGCTTTTGTCTATCCTTTTTTTACCGCATTTCTCTATTATTTGTTGCGGCGAAATTTATTCGGCAGTTGTGTGGCGATCGCCCTTCAAGGGATTTTTTATCCCCAAGCAGTGTTAATCTCATCGGTAATTTTAATTCTGCAATTATTCCACTGGAAAAAATGGCAGGTTTACTTGTCTCACCAGCGCAAAGATTATCTTTTTTCGGGTATTTGTCTGATAGTTGCGTCAATCGTTATGTTAATTTATGCCCTAAAATCCAATGGGTATGGGCCGGTGATTAATGCGGATGCGGCTAAACAAATGCCAGAGTTTTTAACCAAGGGCAAAAGCGAGTTTTTTAGCCAAGACTTTGGCCATTTTTGGTTTAGCGGGCAACGCAGTGGTATCCTGCCTCGTCTCGGCACAACTTTGCCTTTAATTGCCAGTTTGTTCTTACCCTTTATTTTACTACTTAACAGTAAAATTGTCCCCTTAAAAGCGGTGACGAAAAATTTGGGCTACTTGCTGCAAATTACCATCGCTTCTTTGGCAATGTTTTGCATCGCCCATTTGTTTCTGTTTCGCTTACATTTACCCAGTCGCTACACCGAACATAGTCTCCGCATTGTTACAGCGATCGCCGCAGGAATTGCGATCGCCCTAATCATTGATGCCCTGCTAAACTGGGGCAAAAAGCAGGGAAATGTTGCCCCAACTAAGCCAATTTTATCCCTAATATTAGCCGGAGGTTTAATTGCCCTAGTCGTCCTAGAACCCACTTGGTTAAAACGCTTTCCCCGAACTGACTATGTTGTCGGTTCCGTTCCCCAAATATATGAATTTTTTGCCCAGCAACCTAAAGATATTCTGATTGCTTCTGTCGCTGAAGAAGTGAATAATATCCCGGCATTTAGCCAGCGATCTATTTTAATTGGAGGCGAAGGCTATCCGGTTCCCTATCATACGGGATATTATCGGCAAATTCGCGATCGCACTCTTGATTTAATCACCGCTTACTATAGTCAAAACCTGAATCAACTGGAGGAATTTATCCAAGAATATAGTATAGACTTTTTCCTAGTAGAAACCGGCAGCTTTACCCCGGACTATATTCGCCAAAGTAACTGGATGATGCAATACCAACCAGCGGCAAATCAGGCGATCGCCCAATTAGAAACCGGCAACAGTCCCTTATTAGCCCAAATCAGCGATCGCTGCACAAGGTTACAAGTAAAAAACTTAAAAATAATTGATGCCAATTGTGCGATCGCCAAAAAAATATCTTTTGCTAGAAGGATTTGATCGAAGCATCCCTGTTGATAGCAAAGACTTTTTCCAAGTCTCTTCTATTACCATTTACAAAAATTCATCCAACCGCCCTTAACATTCTTCGGGTGGACTACCATGAAGAGAGAAAATAGAAGAGAGAAAAGTGATGCCTTGAAAAGTCGTAGGGGCGAATGGCCATTCGCCCCTACAAATGAAATATCACTATTCACTATTCACTTTTCACTCTTTCCTATGCACCTCTTTCCTCTCTCCTCTTTCCTCCCATAAGTGTGGAGTTTTGCCCACCCTACAATATAAATACTCTTGCCTCCTTCCCCAGCAGCTATTGCGGTTTTCCAAAAAAACCTTTTCCTTTTTAAAGATTATTTTCTGCCCCGGTGCCCCAGGTAAAGTAAATTAACTCAATAAAAACAGTCCCTCTTGACATCGTATAAAATTGATCGTACAATTAAATGCCCCCTCGTTGGGCAAATTCATTAAATGAGAACAAGCCTCAAGGTCAAAAGTATGAAAACTTTAGTAAAAATTGGTCTAAATTTTTCCTGTCTGTCTAGTTATGAATCGATGCAGGTTGAATTCTTAGGATTTGTTGACTCTTCCATCTTTGAAAAAGTCACAATTCCCTATCAAGCGGCGATCGAATTTACCGTTCCTTTCTCCCAAGGCATTAGTTCTAATACCCTGATGTCCTTAGTCAAACAGGAAGAAAATGGAGAGGTAACGATTGCTTCGGGCGTAACCATGCGTAAATTAATCATTTGCTATGAAAATGCCGAATGCTTTAGTTTAACATCGGAATCAGAGAAAGGATTATTCTTTTCTAAATTTAAATTTGAAGAATTTAACGGAAATCAAAATTTGAATATAGAAGTGAGTCCTTATCCTAAAGATACCACCATTGAATTTGCCAAAATCCCGCCCGAACTAAATACTTTATTTAAGACCAAAACGGTCAACGCATAACCTTATAGCATTTACAAAAATTCATCCAACAGCCCCTAAAATTCGTAGGGTGGGCAAAAAGAGAGGAAAGAGAAGAGAGAAGAGAGAAGAGAGAATTTTCCTCTTTCCTCTTTCCTCTATCCTCTTTCCTCCCATAAGTGTGGATTTTTGCCCACCCTACAATATAAATACTTATTGTTGCATAAATTTTTGTAAGTGGTATTAGAGAACAAAGGACACAGAGACGATAAATCTTTGTGTCCTTTGTGTATTTTTGGGAAAAATTAGCCTCAATTATATCGCTCGATTAAAGCTTGAGCCGCTGCGCGATGTTGTGCCACTAATTCCGGTGGGAATAATACCTTGGCATTGTGCAAATGACGATAAACCCACAGCATAAATTCTCGGAAAGAACGGGGAGGTAATTTCACCTGATAATCCACATATTCATATTGACCCGTGGCATCTTTTGGCCCTAAATGAACTTTTTGAGTGGGATGACGGCGATCGCCCTCTAAAATAAACGACACCACTGGGGAAAAAAAGCGCACTTTCACGGTTTGAAACTCTACATTTCCCGCTAATTCTCTTTGCTGTTCGGCCAATTCACCCAAATACAAACCCCAACCTTGAGATAGTAATTGGTGAACTTGCTGCAATTTCTCAAACTGCATTTCTAAAGAACGTTGAGGTGCTAATACCTGACAATAATCTTTAAATCGATTTAACCGACTAATGGCTAATTGGCCGGTTTCCAATCGTTCATAAACTAAATACCAGGCAATATCATAGTAGATAATTTGCAAAGGCCATAGACTCATCATGCCGACTCGTTTGCCCCCATAAGGATCGTGGCTGCGAGATAATTCAATAGATTGCCCTTGGAGAATGGCCATTTCTACGGTTTCTAATTGATTAAATATGGTATTTTGCCGCTCACCTTTGGCCAACATTTCTACGGGGTCGGTGGAAACAATAGAGCGATTTAACTGTTGATGGACGGGATATAAAAATTTCCCATCTAATTTTAAATCTAAACCGCGCACTCGTTGCAGCACTTGTTCATAAATGCGGCGGGCGATAGGATTTCCTTGATATTTTGCTTGGGCAGCTAAAGCGTTTAAAGCTGCGGATAATTCCTCCGGGTTTAATGCCCCAGTGCCTAAATAATAACCCCACCGATAAATGCGATCGTCTAAAATACCATAGCGTCGCAATAGTTCTAAATCTTTGCGAATTGTGGGCACTGAAGGATAATTTTCGGGAAATTCATAACCAGTTTTCGTCGCGAATTCCCGTAGTTTAATCCGCACAGTTTCTAACGCATTATTATGTTGGCGATCGCTGTTCAATAGTTTTTCATCGCGATCGCTCGCCCCCACCCCAGGATACTGTACCAAAGTCGCAATCAGTAACAAGAGGCGATCGAATGCCTGCTGGTCAGAATGTGAGTGTAGAGTGGGTTTTTTTACCATTAGTCTTCATCCTTTTTTTCTCCGACCCCGCGAAATGTAACGCGATATTGATTATTTTTCACAAAAATTGATAAAACTTAATCTAGATAAACGTTTCAGCGATTCTTAAAAAAATCAGTAATTATTGGCAAAATTGAGACAACCGGGCTTTTTCTCTGGTATGTTTAACGAAACGCACAATTTTACAGCATTACCCGCAGACACCGATTCCGCAGAGACATTACCAGGCAAGGGTTTAAGCTCCCTAATCACAGACTATGTTCTCTGTAGACGACATTGATGGTTTAATCGTCAAGCGTTTAGCTAGTTTTTTTGCGAGTGGTGGTATCAGACGAGGAGTAATTTCTCCGGTCAACCTGTGCGCTATAAAGGGAAATTTACTTTTCGATCAAGTTACGTCGATCGCCTTGCCAGATATCCATAAAAATCGAGGCTAAAACCAATATTTTTCATCCTCAATGGGATGATTTATTTTCCGATTAACTGAATTAAATTTATGAGCGACTATACGGCAATTACCTTTGCACCCGTACAAGGCTTTATTGAAAAATCTCGCAAACTTCGAGATTTGTATGGAGCTTCTTTGATTTTGTCTTACTTGAGTTCTCGGATAGTTCAAGAAGCATTATGTTTAGGATTAGAGGTGATTTCTCCGGGATTACCTAATCTTCAAGAAGGAATGCCCAATCGAATTTTGATTAAGGGCAAATTTGAGCCGAATCATCTGAGAAATACCCTATTAAACGAATGGCAAAAGATTTTAATCACTTGCCGAACCTGGGTAGAAGATAACTTAGGGATTCCCAAAAAAGACTATTGCTGGTCACAACCAGAAGACCAAATTGGCAAACATAAAGGAGAGTGGGAACGCTGGGAAAGCCATACCTGGGAGATTTTCTGGGGATATGGTGACTCAGTAGAAAAGGCAATGGAGGATTTAGAAACTCGCAAGCTAAAACGAGATTGGACTGGGATTAATTGGATGGGTGAAAGTTCTAGTTTGACTGGAACGGATGCGATCGCATGGCATCAGTTAGGCAAAGAAAATAAAGAACCAGGGCGATCGCTCACTCCAAATGAAGAAAAAGCACAGAAACGTTTTTATCATCGCCTTGCTTGGGTGTTAGACGATCCTTATGCTCGCAACTATAAAGTTAGAGATTCTATTCCCTCTGATGAAGAACTGGAAGCATATTTTAAGGATGAAACCAGTGGCAAGTTTATTGCTCCTGGTGAGCGATTAAGTATTCCTGAATTAGTTAAACGCTTAGTCACTTTACCCTATCTGGCTAAAAAAATTGGTATGGAAACCTTGGATGAAGGTTTCAAGGATATCAACCGTGAGGCTGGATACTGGACAGGCTGGTTTATGGGGGATGGTGACAAAGTAGGAGATAAACTTCAAGAACTTGCTGGTCGTGATAACCCTGAACAGCGCGATCGCGAACTTCAGAAATTCACTGAGTTAATGAGGAACTGGGGACAAGAATTCAAGGGAAAAAAAGATTTGTTTCCAAAGGAAAAAGAAGATTTGTTGGCTGCGGGGAAAGGGCGCGTCATTTATGCCGGAGGTGATGATTTTTTAGGCGTTCTTTACAGTGAGGAAAAGAAACAAGGAGAAAATTCCGAAAAAATTAAACCCATTGAAGCATTTGAGTGGTTATTAAAACTACAAACTCATTGGCAAGACTTACAAAAAGATATTAAGAAGGAACTTAAGCTCGATTTTACCTTTAGTGTGGGTTTTGTGTGGGCTGGGCATCAAGTTCCCCAACGAGATGTTTTACAACATTGTCGGAAAGCAGAAAAACTGGCAAAGAGTTTGGGGCGCGATCGCGTCACAATTCGAGTGGTATTTAATAGCGGTCAATTTGTGGAATGGACTTGTCCCTGGAATTATTTGGATATTTTGACCAAATATCGCGATCGGGATGGGAAAACAGGAGCAGAAGCAAACTGGGGCCACATTTACAGTGATTGGGCAGAATTAAAAGCCCGTCATGCGATCGAACTCAAAGATACTGCTACAACTGTTAGTGAATACTTAGCTCTAGTGATTTTTAAACTGTATTTTGACGATATGAGTCGTTTTGAAAGTCAACGTGAGAAGATTTTCAAAACGACTCATTCATCTCAAGCAATTGCTCAATGGATTGATGGCTTAGTAAATGTAGGTTGGCTGCTATGTTCAAATACTTAATTACAATTCAACCATTAGGTTTTATGTATGGTAGTGCTGGTGCATTTCTATCACCGGAAAATTTGGTAGGGCGATCGGGATCTAAATTTCCTCCTGATGCTGCAACATTGTCAGGCTTATTTTTCAGTTCCAATAAAGATCGACAATTTGCCCTCCATGAAAAACTTAGAGATGAGCTATATATTGCTGGGCCTTTTTGGGCAATGGTTGGCAATGAAGAATATTTCTATGTTCCTTTACCTCGGCATAAAGTAATTAAGGAGAATACTTCTGATGAATGGCTAATTCAATCCCATAAATGGTGTCTAAAATCTAAAAATGACAGTGCAGAAAATGGATATGAAAAGCAGCAAGCTGATAACAATGAGGATGAATCAGAATATCACTGGTTAAAAATTGACTATTGGGACAGTGATCCAGAAGATATTCGATATTCTCGAACTGATAATCCCCCATCGGTTGCTGCCCAATGTTGGGAATATGTCTCTATTTTACATCCGCAAATGAAAAAAAATCAGCGTCATGTTCTCTCAGAAGATGGACTATTTATTGAAAATGCTGTAAGAATGAAAGATGATACTTGTTTAGTGTATCTTTCCACCTATCCATTGGCTAAAGGTTGGTATCAGTTTGGTGGTGAAAGTCATATTGTTGAGATTAACACCATAGAATTACCAGAAGATAGTCCTATCCTTGAGCATTTACGCACTCCCATAAAACGAGCATTTGCCTTGATTACGCCCGGTGTTTGGGGGTCAAATCATCTTTCCTATCGTTATCCGAAACCCAAAAATCATAAGTTTGCAGCAGATAATAACAAAATTAAGCTGCTGACAGATAAAGCAGTTCCTTATCGTTATCGGATTGGCTATGGGGATAAGAAAAAAGAAGAATTCCAAACCCGCACCCAAGGTCGTTTGTCTCGTGGACGGTATGCTGTTCCTGCGGGTAGTGTCTATGTTTTGCCAGAACCATTAAATAACATATGGGATGATTTTCCGCTAGAATGGTTCCCAGAGGAAGGGTTACTGAAAAAGTTTGGATGTGGTTTGTGTTTACCAGTTAAAATTGAAGGAGTTGATGACTAATGTACAAGCAAGCTTATGGCATTATTGAAACTATGGCTGCTCTGCACGTCGGTGCAACAGCAGGGGAAGAAAGCGGTAACTTAAATCTGATTTTCCGCGATCAATTTACCCAAACTGGCATTGTTCCAGGTAGTTCTATTCGGGGTCGTTTTCGGTCTGAAATGCGCCTACAACGCCAACAATGGCTAGAAGCAGAATTGAAAAAACGAGGAGAAAAAATACCAGCAAATTTTAGCTATATCAATGCACAAGGTCAGGAGGTCACAAAAACAAAATTAGAATGGTTAGAAGAAAAAGCAAAACCACTCAAACTCAATGTACCATCTGAAAAAGATGAAAACATTTGGTATGGACATGAAGCTGTTGAAGGAAAACCTGATAGTACCACTGAATCGTTAGTTAAATTTGAATATGCGTCGATTCTGTGGATTCCTGTTTTTTGTCCTGGTCAACCGATTGTTTGGGTAAGTTGTCCAAAACTATTGAAGCGCTACAAGCGAATTACCGGAATTTCAAAAGAACTTCCATCTGTTTATTCTGGTTCTAAATCTTTGAAGGCACTTACGATTGATGAACAGCAAAAATTATTTTTCAATTTTGGCTTTCTTACTATCGAGCATCCGAATCAAAACTTAAAAGATTGGTTTCCTTTAGGCGAAGAATTGCCCGCTGTCGTTGTTGCAGATGATGAAATTAGCATGATTCACGATATGACACTTTATCGCCAAAGTCGTGCCGCACTTGATAAACATGAAAAGCGGGTTAAGAATTTCTTTAATACTGAAGCGTTACCCGAAGGGACTATCCTAGTTTTTCCTATTGCCATTCGAGAACGCAGCAATGAAAATGAAACTGCTAAGGAATGGAAGCCTTTCGGAGAGAAAAAAGAATCTTATGATATTTACCTTGGCGGGTTGGAATCCATCGGTTTTGGTCATTGTCAAATTACACTGAAAGGAGTTTAACTATGGGTTGGGAACGATATAATTTAGACCAGGCTGCTCACGATTTAGTTCTTGAATTTCATAAAACAGAAGCACTTAACCAAGCTTACAAAATGCGTGCAGCAGTCGCCTATGGTTTAGAAAGATTTTGGGGCGAACAGTTGCGCTTGGATGGCGATAAAGCGCGATTTTGGCAGAAAACTTGGGAAAAACTATGCAATATTATGGCTATAGGAGGTGTCACCTTACCAACCATTGATGCTAATCCAGAGGATTTGTGGAATTTTCCCATTGAGCAACGTAAAGTAACTCTCGCCATCTTAATGCAATTGTGTGACTCAATTGTTTGGTGGACACAGCGATATAAAGGTTCTAGTTTTAACGAATTAGAGGATGATGATGAGTAATAATAACCGACCAAGACCAATCTTAAGAAATCAGCAGCAGCAACAACAAAATCAACCACAAAACCAGTCTCAAAACCAGCAGCAAAAAAATGAGGATGCAAATTATGTTCCTCTGATGTTTCAGGCGCAGATTGCCGATCGCGGCAAAATTCAGTATGCCGGAAACTACAAACCTGCTGTTAAGTGGGTTGACGAGTGGCTCAAAGGTTGTCCACCAGTTCCCGAACCAATAGATGAGTCAACTTCTGTTGCCCTGAGGCGTTCAACCTCTCAACCTGTGGTGAAAATGCCTAAATTTGGCGCTCATGCAAAAACAGGAGACTATCAAATTCGCTGGCGTCTGGTGACAAATAGCGGTCAGGACGAAGGAGTGATTCGCCCGGTCATTGGGGCAAAAGGTTTACCTTTTTTCCCAGGGTCAAGCATGAAAGGAGCTTTTTTAAGGGCTTGTCCACCAGAGGATCGCATGAAATACTGCGGTGGCGAAATAACTGAACGGGGAGAAAAGCGAACTAAACCCGGTATTCTTCGTTTTCATGGTGGCTATCCCATTGATATGACATGGGGCGATCACGATCGCCTGGTAGATGTTGTGCATGGACAACAGCCTTATCAGGTAATGCAAAGTAATGCTGGTCATACGGCAAATGTGCAAATTTCTCTTTATCAGTCGAAATTCAGATTTGGTATTTCTAGCAGTGCTATTCCCGATAACGATCCAGAGTGGAATAAAATTTGGGATATTTGGGAAAAGGCTCTTGTGAGAGGTATTGGTTCGAGAGTCAGTGCTGGATATGGTTATGTTGACAAGATTAATCAGGACGGTTCAATTACGCGACTAGAAGATCGCGATCGCGTTTTGCTATCTGTTCATTTAAAAGGTCAGGGATTAACCTCGCAGTTACTCACCAAAGATAAAAACAATATTGGGATTCCTGAATTTCGTCCCAATATGTTTAAAGCCGCACTACGAGGTCACACTTTACGTTTGTTAGGAGGAATTACTAATCGCCAGATTGCAGAAGCATTGACAAATAAACTTTTCGGTGGGATAGAGGGTGGTGCAGTTGTTGGCTTAATTGGGATTAACTTTCAAACAACAGCGGAAAATCTTATACTGAAGCCTCATCGGTACAAACCTGGAAGACGTGAAATTCCCATGTCAACCTATAATTTGCGACAGGGACAACTCGATCTGCTCAAAGTCAATGATGTTTCGCCTGAACTAGAAAAGTTTCTCGGTAACTTGGTAAAATTTACGCTGCTTCTAGGCGGTTTTGGTAAATCTTGGCGCCGAGTCAATCACCACTTATTTTATCCTAGTTATTTTGATAACGACGATAAACCGATGATTGGTTGTCACTGGGAATTAACAACTCTCTCTGAAAAGCTGTGTATAGTCACAAATAACTCGGATTTAAGTAGTATCACAAATTTTATCAATGAAATCCGACAACAGGCGATCGCTTGGGTACAATCAGAAGGCTACCAAGTCAACGCCTATGTGAGAAATTGGCGGGAAACATGGCATCCTGATAACGTGCAGGTTTGGGCAAGGCTGGCAAAAAATAATAAAAGTTTAGCCGTCGAATGGTTTCATACAAATCGACTGAAAAAGTCCTCTTTAGCGGGAGGACTGGGAAAAATCGGGCGAATCTGGCATCGGATGTATCCCCGATATGTCATCAAAGATGGGAATTTGATTTGTTTAGAAAATGAATTTGTGGAAATTCTAACAATTTTTCCCGATCGCTCTGACGAAAAATCACAGCAGTTTATGAATTTTTTAGCGACTAACAATAGTAGCTTTAGTCAAATTTGGTAACAAAAGGAGAAGCTATGAACGTTTGGATTATTACGACAGGTAGTAGTGATGTACAACTACAGAATAAAGATCGATGGAATATTTTGTATCCTAAAGTTCGGAAAGAATTAGAAATAAACAAGCAGTTTTCTTGTTCTGAAACAGAGCAAAATGGTAAAAAGCTGTGGCGTTATCCTGCAAGAGCAATGGGAGTTGTTTATGGTAAGTTTTTAGCAGAACATTATGCTGACTTAGAGTTTCCGCTCCTCAATTCATTCTCTAGTTATCTCAACAACAAAGACAAAAAGATTGAGTTAAATCGAATTATTGTTCTTTTAACCGATCAGTCCGATGTTGTAAGTGTTGCAGACAAAAATAAACCTTCACATTTTTATTGGCAAGACACCTGCACTCTTCAGCCCATTCTAAAAGAATATCTGCAAAATCAGTTTCCAGATGTTGTCAAAAATGAAAAACTAGATTTTATAGTGCTCAAGCCAGAAAAAAGTTCACCAGGTTTAGATGACTGGGATAGTGTTTTAACTTTGGTTCAAAAGGAGTTTATAAAACTAGCTATTCCAGAATATGCGACAGTTTATGTTAGTCATCAAGCAGGAACTCCGGCTATTTCTTCAGCCGTTCAGTTTATGAGTTTAGGGAAATTTGGCACAAAAGTTCAATTTCTAGTTAGTAACGAGTACGAAAAGAAAACACTTGAGCCAATTGAAAGTTCCAAATACTTAAAAGCAATTAAGTTGGGACAGGCTAAAGAGCTACTCAAAAACCATGATTATGCAGCAGTAAAATCATTACTCAATGATTATTTAGACTCTCAAACTAAAATTTTGCTAGATGCGGCAATTCAATGGAACTATGCCAAATTTGATGACTTTGCCAAAAAACTTAAAGAGCTATCAGATCAAGAATTTGTTCAGCAGGTAAATGCGCGATCGCAGCATTGGTGGTGGACTGCCTATGAAGCCGCATATTTAGCGGTAATTCGACATAGGCAAAAAAATATTGTGGAAGCTCTATTTCATAGTTTTCGATCTGTTGAGGGGCTGGTTTGCCAATGGGCAGAAGAAAAATATAAAGACTATATTCTATACGACAAAAAAGGTTCGCCTCAAATGATCGAAAAAATTGAAGATATTCTTCCTGAATATTGGGGAAAAATCAAAGAAAAAAATTCTGCTTGGATAGAACAGCAAAACAAGGAAAATGAGAACCGGCTTGCTAAAGGCAAAGATAAAAAACCCATTAGCGTAGGCTTATTTAGCCAAAATCTGTACTTGCTTTTAGAATATGTACGACCTGAGTGCAAACAAGATCCATCTCTAAAGAAGGGCTTATACAGTGCTAAAGATGAGCGAAATCAGCAGTTTCATAGATTATTAGGATTGCGCGAAGATGACTTATTCAAAGCATGGAAAGCAGATGATGTTAATTCTTGGAAATCTATTTTATTAGGTTGTCTTAATTTCATTGCCCAACCAGATTTACCAGAACCATTATTTACCTCTCTTGAAGAAGCGAGTTTAATGGCGCAAGTTCATCAAAAACTCGAAGAGGCAATTAACTCCTACTAACCCAAAACCCCTCTACCCAGAAACCGGGTTTCTTCCCCAAACCTTTGCCGAAGTCCAAAGCTGAAATAGAAACCCGGTTTCTTATCTGCCGAAGTCAATTAACCCATTACCCAAACCCCAGAAACCGGGTTTCTTACCCACATCTTTGCCGAAGTCCAAGATTAACCTAGAAACCCGGTTTCTTATCTGCCGAAGTCAATTAACCCAAAACGCGATCGCCTATGAACTCCGAACAACCCAATATTTTAATCAAACTTAGCCAAGGTCTTAAACAAATTTATGGAAACCAGCTTGAAAAAATTATTCTTTATGGATCTCAAGCCAGAGGGGATGCTAGACCAGACTCAGATTTTGATATTTTGATTGTCCTCAAATCATCATTTAATTATTCAGCAGAAAGTCAACGCATCTCAAAATTTATTGCTGACCTATGCCTAGAGCATACCATTGTGATTAGCTGTTTTTTTGCCAGTCAAGAAAAATATCAAACCTATGAAAGTGCTTTTTTTCGCAACGTTCGCCGCGAGGGAATTCTCCTATGAATATAGAACAACAATTCACTCAACAAAAAATGATGTGGAACAAATGATTAATCATGCCAAAGAAATGTTTTTGCTTGGCATAACATCGATTCTCTGCCTCCACTAGACCCGTCTTAGAATTTAGCGATCGCACTTACCCAGACCCCAGAAACCGGGTTTCTTACCCACACCTTTGCCGAAGTCCCAAATTAACCTAGAAACCCGGTTTCTTATCTGCCGAAGTCAATTAACCCGAAATTCGCTATCCGTAATTATCCTTAAATCGTCACAACAAAATATGACTTTTCTCAAAAACATTACAGAACTCCAGGGCAAAGCTGGACAAGGTTTCGGTGACATAGTAATCCCCATTCAAGGGAAAACCTCTATGCAAATTCAGCCAGATTTCCTGTATATTCGTACCAAGCTTTCCTATGAATTAGAATCTGTAGAAACATTTATTCGACTCTCTAAAATAGACAGTGTTTCTCTGGGAGAGGGACGAAGTTGGTGGTTACTCTGGTTAGGCTTTTCTCTGTTATTTGCTTATTTCATTGGCGTGATTTTTATTATTTTATTCTTTGTCAACAAACATCGATGGATTGCGGTTCACTCAGCCTCGAAAAGTTATTATCTTTTTTTCCAAAATTCTGAGATAAATCGGGCTAAACAATTCACGCAAAGTTTATTAAATGCCATGAAGCAAAGTTCAGCGCCAAAACTCCCCAAAAAGCCACCGACTCAGCCGCCAAAATTACCCAGTCAACCAGAATAAACACCCAAAAAAACGGGTTTATTACCCACGTCTTTGCCGAAGTCCAAAGCTGAAATAGAAACCCGGTTTCTTATTTGCCGAAGTCAATTAACCCAAAAACACGGTAAACAAATAAGGGCGAAGCATTCCGGTCATATATTTCTAGTTTTTTCCCATAAATTATCCGCCGGAATGCTTCGCCCCTACCCAAATATTTGCCGAAGTCCAAAATAAATTAACCTAAGTAGGTGAACATAATTAATTGCACTTTTCGTTCCCCACCGATAGGCTTTGGATTCCCGCCTTCGCGGGAATGACAGTTATGGTATGTGGTGCATTTATTTCTGCCCGTCTACTTAGAAACCCGGTTTCTTTTTTGGCGCACAAATGGCTGCTATCTGAATGATTCGGGACGCCGGAAATTTCTCAAGGCTTTTGTGCAACGGATGGAAGAAACAATTACTAATGAGGCTGGAGAAGTTCAGCCCAAATGGGATTTGTTGACTCAGCAAGTGAAGAAGTATAAGCAGTTTGTTTATCAACCGACTGAACTGTATTCCCCTTATCAAATTCGTTAAATCCCCCCTAACCCCCCTTTGAAAGGGGGGAAAGTTATGTTGTTTTATGTGGTGGTCTATGACATTCCCGATAATAAACGTCGTCAAAAAGTCCACGATCTGCTGGAGGGCTATGGCAAATGGGTGCAATATTCGACGTTTGAATGTGTCCTGAGTTCAGCTAAGTTTGAGGAGTTGCAAAAACGTTTGCGATATCGAGTGAAGTTGGAGGAGGATAGCATCCGCTTTTATCCTCTGTCCCGTCATACTTCGGGGCAGGTGGAAACCTGGGGGGTGGGGCCACCGATTACTGAGTTTCCCGGTTCGGTGATTATTTAGCTAGTAAGCTGGTCTTGCGAGGCTCACGGAAAATCGCTGTAACTTAGCTAATTCGTCGGGAGCCTCGCAGCCTCTCTGGGTAAGGGTTTCAGAGTTTTATTTTTAGCGATTCAGGGAAATTGTAGCAACAAAATTGCTGAGGCTCGCAAACCGCCTCTAGACATCTTGCTGGGTAAGGGTTATAATTTTAGCTATCCCCACTCGTTGGGGATATTAATTGAATGGAAACGGTTAAACATAATTCTTCTTCTCCTAAGGAATAGATTCAATCCCCACTCGTTGGGGATATTAATTGAATGGAAACGGAGAGTTCCCGACGGGTTCGTCGGCGAGTACGGGCAGCATCCCCACTCGTTGGGGATATTAATTGAATGGAAACACCAGCTTCCGACAGTGGTAATTGAATCCAAGAGGAAATCCCCACTCGTTGGGGATATTAATTGAATGGAAACTCATCATTATGGATGACATAGGTAGAACTTGCCTTCTGTAGGAATCCCCACTCGTTGGGGATATTAATTGAATGGAAACAATCACCTGTCCCAAATTAATCGATACCTTAGAACCCTTTAAGAAAGTATCCCCACTCGTTGGGGATATTAATTGAATGGAAACTGAGTCCGACCACTGCCTTCTTCGGGAAGACTTAATCCCCACTCGTTGGGGATATTAATTGAATGGAAACTGAAATGCCGGTTAAACATTTGATGATTCTCCTAAGGAATATCCCCACTCGTTGGGGATATTAATTGAATGGAAACGTCTGGAATGAATCCAGTATCCACGGGGGTGTCTGGATCCCCACTCGTTGGGGATATTAATTGAATGGAAACTTATAAAATATTGTTACTGTTACTGTTATTAGTCATAATCCCCACTCGTTGGGGATATTAATTGAATGGAAACAGAAAGTCCTCTGGGAGAACTAACCATTTATCATTATTGTTCAATCCCCACTCGTTGGGGATATTAATTGAATGGAAACATTGGAACCGAATACAAATACCTGGTTTGCTTTCAAGGATCCCCACTCGTTGGGGATATTAATTGAATGGAAACGAGGAGGCACCGTTGACAGCCCAACGAATTAGTTGGTTTCATCCCCACTCGTTGGGGATATTAATTGAATGGAAACAGTCCAATCCACCGCAGCCATTCTGTTCTTGGCCAGGAATCCCCACTCGTTGGGGATATTAATTGAATGGAAACTTCCCGTGTAGTATTTACTACACCATAACCATACGAGTATCCCCACTCGTTGGGGATATTAATTGAATGGAAACAGATTCATATTCTTGAACCTCAATTTCAATCTCCTGAGATCCCCACTCGTTGGGGATATTAATTGAATGGAAACTGGTCAGTGAGGGTGTAAGTCCTCATTGGAAGGCTATCCCCACTCGTTGGGGATATTAATTGAATGGAAACTTTAGAGTTCCATTCAGGATAGAATGAAAGCTCGATGGGGCAATCCCCACTCGTTGGGGATATTAATTGAATGGAAACTAAAGACCTGTTCGAGGTAGTCATGTTCTTGGCTAACTGCCGTGAATCCCCACTCGTTGGGGATATTAATTGAATGGAAACTGGGTTGTGCTTTGAGCCTTGGCTGTGAAATGACGGTTAAACATATCCCCACTCGTTGGGGATATTAATTGAATGGAAACAACTCCTTTAGGGTCTGGCTTCTCAGTTGGAGGAACTATCCCCACTCGTTGGGGATATTAATTGAATGGAAACCCCTGGGGAAAATTCCGTTTTGACCGAGGGTTAAAGTGCATATCCCCACTCGTTGGGGATATTAATTGAATGGAAACGTTACTTTTAACTATTAAGCACTTTATATTTAAAATCCCCACTCGTTGGGGATATTAATTGAATGGAAACGAGGTTTAAGGATAGGTTTGGGTCTTTCACTAATGGGAGAGGCTATCCCCACTCGTTGGGGATATTAATTGAATGGAAACAGTCGCTCCCGTAGGATTCCCGACGAGAGTAAAGTCACTATCCCCACTCGTTGGGGATATTAATTGAATGGAAACGGGCTGCCTGTGACCCCATATCTAGTTTGCCGGGGGACAATCCCCACTCGTTGGGGATATTAATTGAATGGAAACTTGAAGATGAATCCGTAATTGCTGTTTAGGCATATTGCTTCCTATCCCCACTCGTTGGGGATATTAATTGAATGGAAACGCTTGCCTCAGCGCGGCTCATGGAACTAGCGGAGGATTCATCCCCACTCGTTGGGGATATTAATTGAATGGAAACTTCAACTAGAGCAGCAATCGTTTCCTTATGTCCTTTACCATCCCCACTCGTTGGGGATATTAATTGAATGGAAACCGGGTCAATCGACATTTCGTACCAAGGCTGAGGAGGAAATCCCCACTCGTTGGGGATATTAATTGAATGGAAACTTGACTGACACCGCAGAGCACAAGCCCTTTAGGGAACTTCTCCATCCCCACTCGTTGGGGATATTAATTGAATGGAAACTGCAATATTTTCGCGTCGTCGCTAGATCGGGCTTATCCCCACTCGTTGGGGATATTAATTGAATGGAAACAACTTAAAGTTGAAAGCTCCAATCACTCCAGCTAGAGAAGTGAACATCCCCACTCGTTGGGGATATTAATTGAATGGAAACTTGACCAATTACACGAGGAGTTGCAGCCAACCCTTTGTATCCCCACTCGTTGGGGATATTAATTGAATGGAAACTGTCCAAACTGCTTAAAGTAACTTTGGCCAAACGACTCCCAATCCCCACTCGTTGGGGATATTAATTGAATGGAAACATCCGCTTCTCGTCTTCCTTAACTACAGAACTCAGCACCATCCCCACTCGTTGGGGATATTAATTGAATGGAAACTGAGATGAGATTACATTGCTTGGGGCATAAAGCGTGTCATCCCCACTCGTTGGGGATATTAATTGAATGGAAACACCCCGGCAAGAGGAGTTTCGTGGATAGACCACCAGATCCCCACTCGTTGGGGATATTAATTGAATGGAAACACGGTCATAGCCTGGGTTCCGCCAGGGGTGGGATTGTTAATATCCCCACTCGTTGGGGATATTAATTGAATGGAAACGTATCGGTGGCGGTGACGGTGGCGTGTTCTAAATCATATCCCCACTCGTTGGGGATATTAATTGAATGGAAACAGTCGTAGTGACCGGCGGCTGATATTTTTAGGTCGGTCATCCCCACTCGTTGGGGATATTAATTGAATGGAAACTCTGGAAATATTCCAGATACACGCAAAAAAATACAATGCAATCCCCACTCGTTGGGGATATTAATTGAATGGAAACCCATTGCTAAACAGCCGTGGTGTTATGCAACTGCTTATCCCCACTCGTTGGGGATATTAATTGAATGGAAACTCGAGATGGAGGTGTACTTGCTTGCTGCTCGGTTAGTAATCCCCACTCGTTGGGGATATTAATTGAATGGAAACCGCTTCGCCATTTCGATGTTTGGCGGCATTGCCCACTAAATCCCCACTCGTTGGGGATATTAATTGAATGGAAACGAGATATTTCCTCAATGGAGTACTCCCGATATCCTCGGATTATCCCCACTCGTTGGGGATATTAATTGAATGGAAACAGGGTATGTCCGGTGCTGGAAGAGAAGGTATGCTCTCCATCCCCACTCGTTGGGGATATTAATTGAATGGAAACAACAGTAAATTTTTTAGAGCTAATTGCCATATAATCCCCACTCGTTGGGGATATTAATTGAATGGAAACAAATAAAGACTGAGAGGCTCCATCAATAGGCAAGCAACCTAATCCCCACTCGTTGGGGATATTAATTGAATGGAAACGAACTTAATCAGGGTTTGCTGGTAAGAAGCTTAACTATATCCCCACTCGTTGGGGATATTAATTGAATGGAAACTCGTTGGGTTTCTTCTTCCTCAACTCCTTCAAGCTCATATCCCCACTCGTTGGGGATATTAATTGAATGGAAACGTTTAATTAACCGATTAAGGAGGCTTATGATTCAAACTATCCCCACTCGTTGGGGATATTAATTGAATGGAAACAAGAATCACCTCGTCTTTGGCAGGAGCCAATGTAATCCCCACTCGTTGGGGATATTAATTGAATGGAAACTCTGAAATGATCTAGCAAGATCGATGAAACAGTTCTCAATCCCCACTCGTTGGGGATATTAATTGAATGGAAACATTATCCCACTCGTCTCCGTTCCCCTTGCAACAGTGATCCCCACTCGTTGGGGATATTAATTGAATGGAAACAGTTTTGGATGGAGTTGATAATGAGTTTAGATTCAATAGCCATTTTATCCCCACTCGTTGGGGATATTAATTGAATGGAAACTTGGATCAGCCCTTAAAGCAGTTTAAGCCAGGGGACAAATCCCCACTCGTTGGGGATATTAATTGAATGGAAACAAAACCCCCACCTCTTTCTGTAAAGTAATCGCAATATCCCCACTCGTTGGGGATATTAATTGAATGGAAACAATAGTTGCGTGTGAAGCGAATCCGTTCCAAACGGCGATGCAAATCCCCACTCGTTGGGGATATTAATTGAATGGAAACGCACTGGGAACTAACCAGAGGGCTCGTCCCGTGTATTATCCCCACTCGCTGGGGATATTAATTGATTAGAAACTAAATCAGTTAATACTGTCATAAAGGAGAAAAACTATGGTATGGTGGGCTGCTCTTTTGTTTACATTTGGACTTGTTACTGTGGGATTGTTACTACCGAATCCAACGATATCGTTAATTGTTCTAGGTTCAGCGATTTGGGCAGCGTTTGACTCGTCGAAAATTAATTTGCATAAGTACAAGTCAGGGATTTCTTGTAAGCCAGTAATACTTTTCATTTGTATAGTTGCACTTTGGATTATTGCTTTTCCCTGGTATTTGATTGTTCGCGGCAAAATTTTGGCAGGAAAGGCAGTTCTTAAAGATAAATTCCGCTAAGAACCCAGAAACCGGGTTTCTTCCCCAAATATTTGCCGAAGTCCAAAAATAAAATAGAAACCCGGTTTCTTCTTTGCATAAGGGCGAAGCATTCCGGTCATAAATTTCTAGTTTTTTCCCATAATTTATCCGCCGGAATGCTTTGCCCCTACCCAAATATTTGCGGAAGTCCCAAAATAAAATAGAAACCCGGTTTCTTGTTTTCCCCCAGAAACCGGGTTTCTTACCCACACATTTGCCGAAGTCCAAAACTGACATAGAAACCCGGTTTCTTCTTTGCCGAAGTCGATTAACCCAAAAACCAGGAGCACAAATAAGGGCGAAGCATTCCGGTCGTAGATTTCTAGTTTTCTCCCATAAATTATCCGCCGGAATGCTTTGCCCCTACCTAGAAACCCCAAAAACAGGCATAGAAACCGGGTTTATTACCCAAATATTTGCCGAAATCCAAAAATCAAATATAAACCCGGTTTTTTACCCAAATATTTGCCCAGTAGGGGCGAAGCATGAAGCCTGACGGCATAGCTTCGCTTACCGGGCAATTAACTCTGGGTTTTCACCATTAATATTTGTACCCGAATGCTTCGCCCTCACACCCATTACCCATAAACCCGACCCATAAACCCGCCTCATAAACCGGGCATAGAAACCAGGTTTCTGGTCTTATGCTGTATATGCTGTATATAGTATATTATTAAATATATGTTATATGTAATAATATATTTATTACTTTTCCCCACCGACGACTACATTTTTTTGTCCCGGCTAGGATCGTTTGAACGTTATTGTGATAACAGTAGAAGAGAATGGCCTTCTTTGATCGCTAAACCGATCACTTTTTACCAATATCACTCATCAAGATTATTTCTCAATATCATTCTTATGATCGCCCTGGCTGGATACGAGGACTTAATTGAAATTCATCATAGTGAGAACTCCCAGGTCTACCGGGGGCGACGAGTCGGCGATCGCCTGCCGGTAATCCTGAAATTACTCAACCGAGAGTATCCGACCTCTGAGCAAATTCGTGGCTATAAACAAGAATACTTTCTCACTTGCCAGATAGGGTCTCCCGGAATTGTCAAAGCCTATAGCCTGGAAGAATGGCAACGCAGTTATGTGATCGTCCTGGAAGACTTTGGCGGCATTTCCTTGAAACAATGGTTAAAGCAGCGGGGTAAAATTAGTCTGAAAGAATTTTTAGACCTAGCGATCGCGATCGCCGAAAGCTTGGGTCAAATTCACGGGCAAAATATCATTCACAAAGATATTAATCCGGGCAATATTGTAGTGAACCCCGAAACGAAAGAACTAAAAATAATTGACTTTGGCATTGCCACCCAACTGAGTCGAGAAAACCCCACCTTAAAGAATCCCAATGTATTAGAAGGCACATTACCTTATATTTCCCCGGAACAAACCGGCAGAATGAATCGGGGCTTAGATTATCGTACCGATTTTTATTCTTTAGGGGTTACATTCTACGAAATGCTGGCGGGAAAATTGCCCTTTGAAAGTAGCGACCCCTTGGAATTAATCCATTGTCATATTGCCAAAATGCCGCCGTTATTAGGGAACGGGGAAGAGGTAACAGGGAACAGGGCTCTTGTGGCCGCCATCAGCGGAGGAGCCGCCATCGAGCCGCCATCGAGCAGAGGAGCGGAGGAGATAGAGAACACCCCCACACCCTACACCCTACACCCCGTTCCCCGTTCCCCGTTGCCCGTTCCCCAAGTTGTTGCGGATATTGTAATGAAATTGATGGCGAAAAATGCGGAAAATCGCTATCAAAGTGCGGCTGGATTAAAAGCGGATTTAGCCGAATGTCGCCGTCAATTAGAAACTACGGGAAATATTGCCCCTTTTCCTTTGGGAGAGCAAGATATTTGCGATCGCTTTCAAATTCCCCAAAAACTTTACGGACGGGAAGCGGAAATCGCCACCCTACTGGCAGCATTTGAGCGCGTAGCGAACCCTCCTGAATCCCCCCTTCCTGGAAGAATTCGGGGGGTAGAATTCATGTTAGTTGCGGGATATTCTGGAATTGGTAAATCATCGTTAGTTCAAGAACTTTTTAAACCGATTACCGCTCGGCGAGGCTATTTTATTTCGGGTAAATTCGACCAATTTCAACGGAATATTCCCTACTCGGCGATCGTGGCCGCATTTGGCGGATTAATCGAACAACTATTAGGGGAAACAGAGGCACAATTGCAAGTCTGGCGAAAAAAATTATTGCAAGGCTTAGGAGCCAGCGGACAAATTATTATTGACGTAATTCCCGAAGTAGAATTAATCATCGGCAAACAGCCTCCAGTCCCGGCTTTAGAACCCAACGAAGCGCAAAATCGGTTTAACCTGGTCTTCGGCAATTTCATCAGAGTTTTCTGTACGCCAGACCATCCCTTAACCATATTTATCGATGATTTGCAATGGGCGGATACTGCCACCTTAAAACTAATAGAAATACTCTTACTTGACGGGCAAACGTCATATCTACTCCTCTTAGGAGCCTATCGAGATAATGAAGTAATGGCCGGACATCCTTCACTGATGACCCTGGAAAAAATTCGCCAAAATAACAACGCCATTAACCAAACCATTAACCAAATAACCTTACAACCGTTACCCCTGAAGCAAATTGCTTATTTAATCAGCGATACCCTAAAACAAACTCCGGAACAGGTGGGAGATTTAGCCGAGTTAGTCCGACAAAAAACCGGGGGAAATCCTTTTTTTATCACTGAATTTATCCAAGCTTTGTATCGGTCAAACTTAATTACATTCAACCGTAACACAAGAGTTTGGCAATGGGAAATTGCCGCCATAAAAGCCAGAAAATTTACGGATAATGTCGTAGAATTAATGGTGAGTAAACTGCAAGAATTACCCCCCATTACCCAGAAAATATTATCTTTAGCCGCTTGCTGGGGAGCCGAATTTGACTTGACCTTGCTGAACTGGATTACTGAGCGATCGCCCCAAGAAATTTTTGAAGAGTTAAAAATTGCTCTGAATCAAAACTTGATTTTTCCCCGGTCTGAATTAGATCGAGATTTACTGATTCAATCCTATAAATTTAGTCACGATCGCATCCAGCAAGCAGCTTATTCTCTAATTCCTGATGGGGAAAAAGAAGCAACCCATTACCACATTGGACAAGTGGTGCTGCAAAACCTTTTACCCCCTGCCAGAGAGGAGCAGATTTTTAACCTCCTGAATCAATTAAACTATGGAATTACCTTAATTACCGACCAATCAGAACGAGATGAATTAGCCCAACTGAATTTGATGGCTTGCGACAAAGCCAGGGACGCAACCGCTTATCAATCGGCACGTGAATATGCCACAGTCGGTTTATCTTTGCTAGGGGAAAAGCCTTGGCAACGGCAATATGAAATTACCCTAAATTTTCATAATCAAGCCGCAGAATTAGCTTCCATTTGCGGTGATTTTGAACATATGGAAATTCTGGTAAAATCTGTTATAGGCCAAGCGGATAAATTACTCGATCAAGTCAGCGTTTACCGCACAAAAATTTTTGCCCATGTCAACCGAAATCAACTCAAAGAAGCTATCTCAATTGCTCAACAAATGTTGCAAAAATTGGGTGTAAATCTGCCTGAGTCACCCACCCCACAGGATTTGCAGCAGGCAGTGGCAGAAATTAACCACCTGATCGGCGATCAAGAAATTCAAGACCTAGTTGATCGGCCAATGATGACCGATCCGGAAAAAATCGCCATTGTGCAGATTGCTAACAGTATTATCCCGGCAGCTTATATTATTGGTTCTCCCCTGCTACCGCTGGCGATCGCCTTATCAGTCAAGCTATCGATTTCATTAGGTAATACCTTAGCTTCACCTTTTGCTTATGCCTGCTATTCCATGATTACTTGTAATTTTATCAAAGATGTGGATACGGGGGTAAAGTTTGCTAAATTGTCACTCCAATCGGCGATTAAACTAGGTGTGAAAACCGTCATACCAGAGGCATTTTCAACGGCGGCGCTATTCGGGTTGCATCGGCGATCGCATCTCAAAGAAACCCTTATATTGGCGCAAGAAAGTTACACCACTGCCATAGAAGTGGGCAACTTAGATTTCGCCGGACGGAGTGCTTATACATTTTGTATTAATGCTTTTGCCTGCGGTCAGCCCTTAACCAGACTAGCATCGGAAATTGGCAGCTATTGCAATGGATTGGCGCAACAAAAGCAATTTACCACCGCGAATTATTGTCGCATTCATTGGCAGTCGATTTTAAATTTACTAGAAACGCCACTAGAAACGCCACTAGAAACGCCAGCCGATCTTTGTATTTTATCGGGAAGCGCCTTAGAAGAAGCTGAATTTTTGCCTGAACTTCTTAAAGCCCATGACTTATTTGGCTTATATTTTTTCTATTTATACAAGCTGATGCTGTGCTATTTGTTTGGGGACATAGAAAAATCTCAAAGTTATGCAGCGGAAGTCAGGCATTATTTCATGGGTGGAGTGGGGACTTTTGGCGAACCAACTTTTTATTTCTATGATTCTTTGATCGCTTTGGCGGCGGTCAGTTCCGCATCAGAGGAACTATCTGAAGTGCTGCAACGGGTAGAAGAAAATCAAAGTCAATTGCAACAATATTGGGCTGATTATGCGCCGATGAACCACCAGCATAAAGTAGATTTAGTGGCCGCAGAAAAATGCCGATTGTTAGGCCAAAAAGCCGAAGCCATTGAGTTATACGATCGCGCCATTGCGGGAGCCAAAGCTAATGAATACCTCCAGGAAGAAGCCCTGGCTAATGAACTAGCCGTCAAGTTTTACTTAGGCTGGGGCAAAGATAAAATTGCCAGCGTTTATCTGCAAGAGGCTCTCTATGCTTATGAACTTTGGGGCGCACAAGCTAAAGTAAAACATTTAGAAAATAGTTATGCTGATTTATTAAAATTACCATCAAAAGTGAGAGCGAGGACTGAGACAACGATTCTCTCCTATATCACCACCAGTGCGCCCAAAACTCATTTAGATATTGAAACAATTTTGAAATTTAATAAAGTCATTTCTGGCGAAATTATTTTGGAAATTTTGTTAGTGAAGTTGCTGGATGTTATAATTGAAAATGCGGGGGCGCAAAGTGCTTATCTGATTTTAGTTGAAGCAGATGGTTTAGTCATTGAAGCTTCTAAAGTCGTTGATTCGCAGCAAGTAGAAGTCTGGAAACCCAGTCCCATTGAAAGTTGTGAGACTTTGCCCCAGACGATAATTAAATATGTGGCCAGGACGCAAAACATTGTGGTGTTAAATCATGCAGCAAAACAAGGTAATTTTACTCAAGATGCTTATATTTTAAAATATCAGCCCTTGTCGGTTTTCTGCGTGCCGCTGATTAACCAAGGTCAATTAGTGAGTATTATTTATTTGGAAAATAATCTGACTATTGGAGCGTTTACCGCAGAACGAGTGGAATTGTTACAGTTGATTGCTGGTCAAGCAGCGATCGCCATTCGCCATGCTCAACTTTATCGCCAAGTGAGAAATAGTGAACAACAGCTTAAACAGTTTCTTGAAGCTGTACCAATTGGTATTGCTATTATTGATGAGCAAGGTCATCCTTACTATACTAATACCAAAGCTCAGGAAATTTTAGGCAAAGGGGTTATTCCCGAAACCAAACCAGAGGAAATTGCTCAGGTATATCAAAGCTATATTGCCCAAACTAATCAAGTTTATCCTCAAGAGCGATTACCGATTATTAAAGCATTACGAGGAGAAGCTTCTAAGGCTGATGATATTGAAATTCATCAAGGCGATCGCATTATTCCCGTCGAAGCTTGGGGAAAGCCAATTTATAACGAACAGGGAGAGGTGATTTATGCGATCGCCACCTTTCAAGATATTAGCCAACGCAAACAAACGGAAAAGCTGCTGATGGATTACAACCAAGCCTTAGAACAACAACTAGCTTTAGCAAAAGCCAAAGAAGCCGCCGAAGCAGAAACTAAAGCCAAAAGTGCTTTTTTGGCCACCATGAGTCACGAAATTCGCACTCCGATGAATGGGGTGTTGGGTATGGCAGAATTACTGGGAAATACTACCCTGAACGAGCAACAAAAAGACTATGTAAAAACTCTGCAAGAAAGTGGCAATTCTCTTTTAGTAATTATTAACGATATTCTGGATTTTTCAAAAATTGAATCAGGAAATTTAACTTTAGAAAAACATTTATTTTCTTTGGCGGAATTGCTCGATTCAATTAGCCATATTTTCCGCAAACAAGCCAGAGAAAAAAATATTCAATTAACCTATACTCTAGATCCTAAACTTCCCCATTGGATGAGGGGAGATAGCAATCGTTTTCGGCAAATCTTGCTTAATTTAGTTGGCAATGCGATTAAATTTACTCAGCAAGGGACAGTGGCGATCGCCGTTAGCGGTCATCCAGTGACGGAAAGTCAAAAAGATAAATATGAATTGATGATTGCGGTGCAAGATACTGGAGTAGGAATTAAAGGCGATCGAATCAAACAACTTTTTCAACCCTTTACCCAAGCGGATGCTTCCATTGCCCGTAAATATGGCGGCACCGGCTTAGGTTTGGCAATTAGCAAACGCTTAGTTGAGTTAATGGGCGGGAAAATATGGGTAGAAAGTCAGGAAAACTTTGCCGGAAATCCGCCGAGTTATTGGCAATTAGGCACCACTATAAATCCAGGGTCAAAGTTTTATTTTACAGTCATTCTCGACGTAGGTGAAAACCCGGAACTTACCCCAAAACAGCCGGTCGATGAAAAGACTAAACCTGACTCCAGTGAAAACTACAACTTGCGGATTTTGTTAGCGGAAGATCACCCGATCAATCAAAAATTAGCGAAACAATTCCTGAAGCGTTTAGGATATCAAGCGGCAATTGCCAATAATGGCTTAGAAGTGTTAGCCGCTTTAGAAGAGCAAGTCTATGATTTAATTTTAATGGACGTACAAATGCCCGAAATGGATGGCATCGAAGCCACGCGGCAAATTTGTGATCTGTATCCCGAAAGTAGCCGTCCTTATATTATTGCTATGACCGCCAATGCTATGCAGGGCGATCGCGAAATTTGTTTAGAAGCTGGCATGAATGATTATGTCAGCAAACCCATTCGCATGGAAACTCTGAAAGCCGCGATTCAAAGATATATTGACAATTTACTTAAACCATAAATTTGTGATTAAATTTGTCGTTTATAAGTTATTGTTTGTTGCTGGTTATTTGTTATTTGTTATTTGTCCCCTACTTTCCTACTCCCCTACTCCCCTACTCCCCTACTCCCCTACTCCCCTGCCCCCCTACTCCCCTACTCCCCTGCCCCCCTGCCCCCCTGTGGCTGAAAATTTAAAGAAGAGATGACAAAAAATCCTATTTATGGGATAGATTACCCACTTTGGTTGGTGAAATGGTATTGTAAGTATGAATACTATTTTTGATCTCAAGCTAAATCTTTAGAAATCGTGTTTAATTTCTGAAATTCTGCAACCCTAGTCCCCTTGAGGATTTCAGCTTTTAAACCTTGGCGAAAGTAAAATAATTTTCTGGAATAGGTGATCTCGATCACCAAAGCTGATGAGCGCGATCGCACCGTTCAGAGAACGCAGATCACCCAATCTTGCGAGGGAGAACACAAACAAATTGTTACAGCGATCGCACTGATATTGGGGAGAATTGCCGAAGATCAATTTATCGCGACCAGCTCGTGATGTTCTTTAGTCAAAAATTATTAAAAGAGGTGTCCAATGACTATTGCATCTAGTCTCTCTGGCAAACAGTCTCGTAAATCTTCAAACCTGTTTGATGTGTTATTGCAACCTGCTCGCAATTGGATTGATGCCATCGAAGTGAAAGATCAAAAATTTGCTAGATCGGTTTGCAAACTGATTCCGGCACAATGCCCTTTTGAGCGAGACATTCAACTATTTGGCCGAACGTTGTTCCACATTCCCCCAATGTGTAAACTCAATCCGTTCTATGAACAATTCGTCGGATTGCGTTTTCGGGCTTTGTGTTACCTCGCTGACGAATGTGGTGAAGATGTTAGTATGTACTGCTGCTAAGTAAACTGCTAAGTCAACTAAGTAAATTCTGGGGCAATTTCGCCCATTGACCTTCCGAGCGATCGGATTTTTCTTCTTTTGTTCAATCTTGTTTAGTCTAAAGGATGATTTAGATTTCTAGGTAATTAACACCATTTAATGTATGTCTCGATTCAATAATTTTGCCAAATTTGACTCTAGTCCTGTAACGCCCCACTTTTTGTACAGGTTTTGGTACAGGTTTTGACCCAAATCACCATCACTCTTCAGAATAGAAACCATTCAGAAACCATTCATAAACCATTCAGAAACCATTGAGAAACCATTCATAAACCATTCAGAACGAATCACGGCGCGGCAATTTTCTAATTAATTATAAGTAGGGTGGGCATCGCCCACCCTACTTCTTTGTCATAATTATTCCGCAATCATTCCGCAACCATTGGGCAACCATTCAGCAACTTTCCCAAGCTAAAAAGCCCCCATCGGGAGGTTGGGGGATCGATCCGGCATGAAAGCAATATGTCTAATGTCTGGAATACATCATCTGCACCCCATCATGGCCAGACATTTTTAAGATTTTGTGCTATACAAGAAATTGATATATGGTCAGAGAAAAAATCAGCAAAAAAATTATAATTTTCTGACAAATATTGTGGTGAAAATGACTTTTTTTCGTCAGCATTTATCCCGATGCTAAGTTAGCGGAAGAGTGAAATGATCGTGGCTGACTGCTGATAGCTGACTCCTGGATGCTGATTTTCATTGACCTGTGAATGGGTGAGGAAAATTTTCAAATGTTTAGATTAATTGAAAAACGTCTGGGGAGTTCGGTTCAAGAAATTAGCCGACTAGCTCACTTGGCGTTTATCGGCTTTTTAATTATGGGCAGTAATGCCATTGCTTTAACCATTGGTCGTTCGTTATTTTTGGCGAAAGCCGGGCCGAAGTATTTGCCCCTATTTTTAATTTTGATGCCGATCGCTACGATTTTAGTATCTGGGGGGTTTAGTCGGATTATTGACCGTTGCGATCGCCCCAAATTATTTCAGTGGGTCTTGGGTATTTCCAGTGTAATAGTATTGGGACTGCGATCGCTTCTGAGTTGGAATATTGTAGCGGTCTATTTTAGTCTCTTAATCTTTGCCTGGGTTGCTTATGTTTTGCTGTTTAGGATTAAGTTCTGGACTTTAGTTAGTGACTATTTTACCTCCTTAGAATTAAAGCGATATACGCCAATTTTGTCCCTAGGGTCTAGCATTGGCTATTTCCTCGGTAGTATGTTGGTCGGGTTGCTGTCCAAATCCATCACCTTAGAAAATCAGTTGCTATTAATGCCAGTCCTCTATGGTCTGGCGATCGCGGAAATCAATTCCTTACAAAAACACGAAAAACCAATTAGCAAAAACGCCGAAAAACCCTCGCAAACTCAAGAATGGAGTAGGAAAAACCTGCAAATAATCCCCCAGCTAATCGCCAATTACCCCATCATATTTTATTTAGCGATTAGTGCTTTTGCCTTGGAGATGGTTCGTTCTATCAACGAAGTTCAACATTCGATTATTTATACCGAAACATTTACCAATGCTCAAAATTTAGCCAGTTTCCTGGGATTAGTCACAGCCGCCCTAACCGCCCTGGAATTAATATTAATTGTCTTTTTCACCAGGCCCCTGATTCAAAAACTGGGTGTCAGACCGATGAACCTGATTTATCCCCTAGCTAACTTGCTCACTTTTATGGGATTAGCGGTCAGCTTCAAATTACCTTCAGCCATTGGCGCTAATTTTACTTACCGCACTTTATTATATAGTATCGGTATTCCGGTAATGAACTTAAACTACAATGCGGTGCCGCCTCAATTTAGTGGCCGAATTCGGGTACTCAGTGAGGGAATTTTTACCCCAATGGGACGCATTTTTGCCGGGGCAATTCTCCTGGTTGCCCAGCCAATTTTGACCAACTTACAAGTTAGCTGGCTAGGGATTGTCATCAGCACAATTTTAATCGTGATTAGTTGCTTGACTGGCAAAAGCTATTTAAAATCTTTAGTGGCAATGTTGCGGAACGGACAGGTCAGTTTGGATCATGTAAAAAGTGGGATTCAACATATCCGTTATCTATCCATTGACCAAGTTCGCGCTTTGTTAAGTAGCGAGAATCAAAATGCCAAAATTTTAGGCTTACAATTAGCCGCTTATCTAAAAAATCTCCGCAAAATATTCCCCGAATTAGAGGCATTATTACCAAATGCAGACGCCGCAACCCGTCGGGCTGTGGTACGACTGGCCACCCAAACCCACAACCGGGCATTAATTCATAAATTTGAGCAGTTATTAAACTCCCCAGACTCAACCACTCGAAGTATTGCTTTGGAAGTTTTGATTGCCAGTGGTTATGCGGTGAAAGATGAGCAATTGTCGTCATTATTAGCGGATGAAAATCAGGAAGTAAAGGCGATCGCCTGTGTTGCCGCCACCAGTCAAGGAACTAGCGCGGAAACCGAGGCCGCTTGTGAACTTTTATGGCATTCAGAATCAGAACCCACCCCCGCACAAGCGGCGGTGAGAACAGTTTTAAGCCGCTATAGTCGCCAACCAGAGTTTATTTCCCAGCTAGAAAAAATTCTCCGAGGGGCTGCCCCAGAGGTGAGACGGGAAACCCTGGAAACCCTGGCCACCATTGCCCAACCCCATGACCGTTTGATTGGCAAAATCGCGATCGCACAAGTCAACCATCCCTCCCCGGAAGTGCGCGGGGCTGCCTTTCACCTGTTGGGTACGGTGCATTGTCCAGAAATGTTGTCATATATGGCCAGAGGTTTGGAGGATGCCGACCCGAACGTCCGCAACCAAGCGGCGATCGCTTTAGCTGCTTATGGGGATTCCAGTTTAGCGGTGGTGCAGCCGTATTTGTCCGCGCCCCAACCAGAGGTGATAGATGCCGCAATTGCCGCGATCGCCAAAGTGGGCAGCAACCAAGCTGAGGCGGTACTGTTTAACTATCTTGATGCGGATTTTCAACTAATAACGCAGAGTCTGCGGTGGCAGCAAGAAATGCCCTCGGATCAACCGGATTTAAAGTTCTTTCTTGCCGCGATCGAAGACTATCATCAACGCATTCTCGATCGCTTATTTTATGTCCTATCTTGTTTCGGCCATTCGCGCACGATCAGCTATGTGCAACGGCGACTTTCTTCCCCAGATCAAAGAGAACGGGCTAATGCAGTGGAAACCTTGGCATCTCTGCCACAGCGCCGGTTTGTCCTGCCCATAATGCCACTCCTGGAACGGTTTGCTTCCGGCAAAACCACTCAGCCCAAAACGTCGGTTAATCTTTCTCCTCTTTCCCCATTAGATGAAACCCAACGGCAATTACTTCAAGCAGCTTCAGAAGCAAGCGATCGCTGGATTAAAATAGCGGCTTCATTCGCCTTAGAAACCCAGCAAACTAACCATGAATTTCCTGGAGAATTGTCCCAGCAAAGTCTATTCTCTGAGGCTGTTTTGCCAGTTTTCACCGAGCAGTTATTATTGCTCAAACAAATTGCCCTATTTCGGCATTTAAACTTAGATCAGTTATCCCTAATTTCGCGAGAAATGATGCCCCAAAATTTTCTGGCGGGAGAAATAATTTTCACCGAAGGCAGTTTAGGAGACATTTTATATATTATCACCTCCGGCACCGTGAAAATTATGCGACAACCCCTAAATGCTCCGCCGAAAGAAATCGCTAAATTATCCGTCGGGGAGCATTTTGGCGAAATGACCTTATTAGACGATTTACCCCATTCAGCCACAGTCCAGGCTGCTACTGATTGCACCGTATTGGCGTTGCAGAAAAATAGTTTTGACCAGTTAATTCAGCAACATCCGCAAATTTTATTAGAAATTTCTAAAGAATTAAGTTTGCGTCTGCGAGCCGCTAATGAATTGGCTAACTATTCTTAATTTTTGTAGGGGCGAAGCATTCCGGCCAATATTTTTCGGTAAAAAGCCGAGATTTATTATCGGAATGCTTCGCACCCCAATAGTCAAAATATTTGTATATTTGTAGGGGCGAAGCATTCCGGCCAATATTTTTCGGTAAAAAGCCGAGATTTATTATCGGAATGCTTCGCACCCCAATAGTCAAAATATTTGTATATTTGTAGGGGCGAAGCATTCCGGCCAATATTTTTCGGTAAAAAGCCGAGATTTATTATCGGAATGCTTCGCACCCCAATAGTCAAAATATTTGTATATTTGTAGGGGCGAAGCATTCCGGCCAATATTTTTCGGTAAAAAGCCGAGATTTATTATCGGAATGCTTCGCCCTTACCCCGGCCAATATTTTTCGGTAAAAAGCCGAGATTTATTATCGGAATGCTTCGCCCTTACCCCGGCCAATATTTTTCGGTAAAAAGCCGAGATTTATTATCGGAATGCTTCGCCCTTACCCCGGCCAATATTTTTCGGTAAAAAGCCGAGATTTATTATCGGAATGCTTCGCCCTTACCCCGGCCAATATTTTTCGGTAAAAAGCCGAGATTTATTATCGGAATGCTTCGCCCTTACCCCGGCCAATATTTTTCGGTAAAAACCCGATATTTATTATCGGAATGCTTCGCCCTTACCCAAAGCGAATTAAACAAAGCGCCACAGATTTAAATCCGTGGCTATTTAATTATGGGTTTAATTATGGGTGAATTGTGCCATCAGGCATAATTGCCCCCGATAATTTAGTCCCGGTCAGTTTGACCAAAATTTTACTTTTGGTTCCCACTTTGGCGCCGGTTAAATCAGCCCCACTCAGGTCAGCCCCGCTTAAGTCAGCCCCAATTAAATTACAGTTGCGTAAACACGCTTGGGTCAGGCAAGCTTCTAGAAGATTGGCTCTAAATAAATTAGCATTTTCTAGATTAGATCCACTGAGATTTATTTTATGCAAAAACGCATCACTTAGGTCAGCATTTTGCAAGTTACAATTGCTGAGGTTTTTGCCAGATAAATCCTTTTCTTTGAAGTCAGCCCCCCGAAAATCACTGCCACTGAGATCCTGATAGTAGGGCGATCGCTTTTGAGAGTTGCTCTGATAATTATTCTGAGAGTTGCTCTGATAATTATTCTGAGAGTTGCTCTGATAATTATTCTGAGAGTTGCTCTGATAATTATTCTGAGAGTTGCTCTGATAATTACTCTGAGAGTTGCTCTGAGAGTTGCTCTGAGAGTTGCTCTGAGAGTTGCTCTGAGAGTTGCTCTGAGAATTGCTCTGAGAATTACTCTGAGATTGATGCTTTTGATACTGAGACTGATAGGTTTGCGACTGAGATTTATAGTAGGAATAGCGCGGAGTTTGGGGGCGATCGCGGGTAGTCGAAGGAGTGGGCGATCGCTCACTTCTGCCATTGTGAAAAGTTTTTAAGTCAGATTTTCTAGAACGCAATTGGTCACGAGCATGATTAATCTCTTTGAGCTTTTCTTCAGCTTTTTCCTGCAATCTAGGATTATCGTTGGGAATGCGATCGGGATGCCAAATAAACGCCAAGTCTTTATAAGCTTGGTTCACCTCCTCCCAAGACGCACCCAACTCTAGTCCGAGCACTCGATACCATTGTTCTAACTCTTTCATAGTGACTTTCCCAGGGTTTTTCTAAATTTTCAAACAACACCAGCGGTCAAACTTCCGGAAACAATGACAAATTATATTGTAGCGACATATGAGTCGCGCGATCGCACCAGCGGAGCGGAGATCTTTCGCACCACCTGCCAAAAACAGCCGGAGCAATAATCAGTGATGATGCTAATCAAAATCATCAGTTTTTGCTGATCAATTTTTGCTAATTGGTATCTGTTTTTACAAAACTCATTAAATCTTCATGGAACTATACAGATAGTTACATTGATTAATTAGGTAAAATTGTTGTAAGTAATACCAATCTTTTCCCGTCTCAACTTTTTTATATTGAGTAATTTTAATCAAACAAAGATAAACAGATAATAAAATCAAATATGTTTAGCAATATTTTCTAATCATAAATTTTTTAGCCGATCGCTTGTGGCGGATTATCAAGATTCTGTGAAAAAATTTTGTCAATTTTGTCAATTTTGTCAATTTAGAGAATAAACATAAAGTGGGCAATGCCCACCCTACGGAGCTATATCATCGAGAAACCCGTGATTTACCCACTAAAGAATTAGTGACAATTCGCCGAACACCAATATTAACTAAAGCTTGCAAATCATTGGGATCATCCACCGTCCAAACCACAATATCCACCCCGCGATCGCGGCTTTTTGCCACCAAAGTGGGATGATTTAACAACAGATGATATTCACTAATCATCACCGAATTGCCCTGATTAATTGCTTTGGCCAATTCTGCCTCATAATCTTCAACATTAGCCACAATATAACCCAAGGTTAACCCCCGCTGAGTTTGGCGTACTTGTTCCACAAACTGAGGATTAAATGAGGAAACGATCGCCCTTTCTTGCCACCCTTGGGCAATCAGCATCTCGACTAATTCTGCTACTTGAAAGTCTGACCATTGACAATGAGGCTTAACATCTAAATAAATATGCTGAGGCAGCGGATGGAGAATGGCTAAAGTTTCCGCTAAGGTGGGAATTTTTTCACCGGCAAACTGAGGATGAAACCAACTGCCAGCATCTAAATCTTTTAACTCAGTTAAAGTTTTTGCCGTGACATTTCCGGGGGTTCCGGTAGTTTTGTCTAAGGTGGGATTATGGATTACCACGGGAACACCATCAGCGGTTAATTGCAGGTCAAATTCCACCGAATCAGCGGCATATTCAATGGCTGCCGCAAAAGCCGCGAGAGTATTTTCTGGGGCGATCGCGGAAAATCCCCGATGAGCAATAATTTCTAATTCCATTTCCATTTTCATTTCTATTTCCATTTTCTTAATTTACGATAATCCCCAAAAAATGTTTATGGATTCCCGCATATAGCGCTGACGCGCATGCTTCGCTAACGCGGGAATGACATCTGATGAATCGTAGGGGCGAGAAAGCGAATCGCCCCTACGATTGAACCGGATTTGGTATAACATAATTATTCTAAGGGATTTTTAGGAAACATGGACAAGCAAAATCAGGTTTATTGGGATTATGTACGGCAGGAATTTCGCCGCATTTGGGGATACGAGGATTTTCGCCCACCCCAAGGAGAAATCGTCCAAACTTTATTAGAAGGAACTGATGCCCTGGTAGTGTTGGCAACCGGGGGCGGGAAATCGATTTGTTTTCAATTACCGGCATTATTAAAAAACGGTTTAACTTTGGTGGTTTCTCCTTTGGTGGCGTTAATGGAAAACCAGGTGCAAGAATTGCGCGATCGCCAACTTCCCGCTGCTTTATTACATAATGAAATTAGTAAATTACAACGGAAAAAAACCCTAGAAGCTTTAGGCAAAAATCAGTTACGCTTATTATATTTATCTCCAGAAACTTTATTCAGTAAGCCAGTTTGGGACTGTCTGACTCAACCCCATTTACCCATTAATGGTTTAATTCTCGATGAAGCCCATTGTTTAGTCCAATGGGGGGATACTTTTCGCCCAGCTTATCGACGGTTAGGAACCGTGCGATCGCAGTTGCTAAAATCTAAACCTCCGGGGAGTAAAATGGCGATTGCTGCGTTTACCGCGACGGCGGATCCAGTTGCTCAAAAAACCATTGCTCAAGTTTTACAATTACAACAACCCCAACAGTATTTATATAGTCCTTATCGCCCAAATCTTTATCTGCAAGTGAAAGTTGCCTGGACGCCACGAGGTCGTCGTCAACAGTTATTTAACTATATCAAACAACGGGAAAAACAATCCGGTTTAGTCTATGTGCGATCGCGCAAAGATAGCGAAGAACTTGCCCAAATTTTACAACAAAAAGGATATAATACTCGCGCTTATCACGCGGGACTGAGTGGATCGGAACGGCGTTTTATTGAACAAGCTTGGATTAACGGAAACTTACCTTTTGTGGTCTGTACTTGTGCCTTTGGTATGGGGGTGAATAAACCGAATGTTCGCTGGGTGGTTCATTTTCAAGCGCCCTGTTTATTATCAGAATATATTCAGGAAGTGGGACGCGCTGGTCGGGATGGTAAACCCGCTGAAGCCTTAACATTAGTTAGTGAATGTACCGGGTTTCTTGACCCAGAAGATCGCCAAAGACGAGAGTTTTTAATCCAACAGCAGCGATCGCTTTCTCGACGGGCTCTAGAACTAGGCAAAAAATTACCCAAACAGGGGAGTATTGACGAAGTTGCCCGCAAATATAAAGAAGGCGCGATCGCGCTTTCTCTATTACATAGTCAGAATCAATTACAGTGGCTTGACCCATTTCATTATATCATTTATCCCAAGTCAAGTCAACCGCTAAAAAATGATAGCAATGCCACTCAAATAATGGCCAAATATCTGACTACTCGGACTTGTCGGTGGCATTTTTTACTCCAAGCATTTGGCTTCGATAGAGAAGCCAAAAATATACTCAAAAATCTCAAATGTGGACATTGCGATCGGTGTCGTTCTTCATAATGAATGATTGACCAATCTTTTGAGATGCCCGCTGAATATCTAAAAGAGTTGCAATATCTCGCTTATTTGACATAAGTATTAGTGGGGTAAATAACTTGAGCCGTTGATAAAATTTCCTGACGACGAATCTGGTTTTGACTTCTGGCGATCGCCCGTTTGCTCACCAAATCAACTTTTCTTTGCAAAATTGTGGTTAATTCTTGCTGCATTTGAATATGATCGAATAAACTCCAATCAGCATCAGGACTAAATGTAACTAGCAAATCGATATCGCTATCCGGGCGAAAATCGTCCCGCAATACAGAACCGAATAAAGCCAATTCACTTACTTGCCATTTGGTGCAAAAGTTTTTTATTGGATCAAATGGTAAGTTAATGTTTTTACTATAGCTGCCATGCAAATTGAGCATATAATCAATTGGTATTAATCTAATTTTTTCTAAACTCATCTAAATTATTATTATAATATAATTTAATACCAAACTCAAAGATTAGTATTAATATTTAAAGGCAGTAAGCACAGGTTAAAACCATTAGCATTAGATCAAATTAAGATAAGTCCGCTTTTCGCGGACTTATTTCATGTCGCCACGGGGTTTAACCCGTGGTCTGAAAACAAATATCTGGGAAAAAATTATCTTCAGCCTACGCCATTTCGTTTAAACCAACCAATCATTCGCCCCCAGGCTTCTCTGGCTTCTTTTTGTCGATAAGTCGGACGATAATCGGCCAAAAAACCGTGAGGCGCACCGGGATAAACGAAGATATCCGATTGACTACTACCCTGGAACAAAATGCGCCGCATATTCTGAACAGTATCCATCGGAATTAATTCATCATTGCCACCATAAAGTCCCAAAACTGGCACCGTTAAATTTGCCGCAACATTAATCGGATGCTGCGGAGTCAAGGGAGAAGAATCACCGACTAACCGACCATACCAAGCGACTCCCGCTTGAATATTTGGATTATGCACTGCATAAAGCCAAGTAATTCTTCCACCCCAACAAAATCCCGTAATGCCAACTTGATTCATGTTGGCTTTTCCGCTGTTTCTAGCCCAAGCAATTGTGGCATCTAAATCGGACATAACTTGAGCATCGGGAACTTTTGAAACCACTTGAGAAATAATTTCTTCTACGGTTTGTAACTTAGACACATCTCCTTGCCGGACAAACATTTCTGGGGCGATCGCCATATATCCAAATTTTGCCAACCGGCGACAAATATCCTGAAGATGTTCGTGAACTCCAAAAATTTCTTGGATTACCAAAATCACCGGAAAATTACTGCCTTGATCTGGCATAGCGCGGTAAGCCGGAATTGCTCCATCAGCTACGGGAATTTGGACTAATCCTGCCACCAAACCAACACTATCTGTTGTAATAACTTGGGCAGAAATCGGGTGGGTACAAACTGCAAACCCTGCGGCTAGAGTACCCATGACGATAAATTGGCGCCGAGACAGATCACTCATTCTTTATTTCCTATTTTAGGTTACTGTAAATGGTTATACAGAAATTACGCAAAAATACTATTTTTGGAATATTTTTGGATAATTGCGTAACTCCTATTCCCGAAAAAATTTAACGATTTTTTGACAAAAAGGTGATGACTAAGGTAATGATTGCCGAGTTTTTTTACAGTCGATACTGTTGAAACACTTCTGTTGCGGCTCGATGCAGCAAAGAATGGCGATAGACTAAATCATTCATATCGTTACAATAACCTCCACCAATGACACAAGCGACGGGATAACCTGCACCTACACAGGTAGATAGTACCTGCATTTCTCGACGAAAAAGACCGCGATCGCTCAGAGAAAGTTTCCCCAGGCGATCGCCCACATGACAGTCTACCCCCGCGTCATAAATGACTAAATCCGGCTTGACTTGAGTCAGCAAATCTGGTAAATAACTAGCTAGAGTTTGCAAATATTCATCATCTTCCATGCCCACCGGCAACGGCACATCTAAATCACTTTTTTGCTTGGTTCCCGGAAAGTTGGCTTGACAATGCATGGAAAAAGTAAACACGCTTTCGTCATCCTGAAAAATCACCGCCGTGCCATCTCCCTGATGCACATCTAAATCCACAATCAGCACTTTTTTAACTTGGCCAAGCTGTTGCAAAATCCGAGCCGCGATCGCCATATCATTAAAAATACAAAAACCCGAGCCAAAACTGGGAAAAGCATGATGAGTTCCCCCGGCTGTATTACAAGCTAAACCCGTTTTTAAAGCCAACTCAGCAGTTAAAATTGTGCCAGCTACAGCAATACAAGTGCGATCGGCCAATGCCGCACTCCAAGGTAAACCAATTCGCCTTTGGGCTTTTTGATCTAAAGTGCCGCTACAATAGGCTTGGACATAATCAGAATGGTGTACCTGACAAATCCATTCTTTTGCGGGAAAAGTTGGGGCATGAAATTGTCCTGGTTCTGCCACTCCATCGGCGATCAGCATTTGATGCAGCAGGCTAAATTTGGCCATCGGAAATCGATGATATTCCGGCAAAGGTACGACGTAATTAGGATGGTAAACAATTGGCAAATTCATAGAAATTTTGATTTTCATCGGTCAGCCGTCAGCGGTCAGGTATCAGCCGTCAGCCGTCTTATGATACCTGATAGCTGATACATGATGGCTGATAGCTAATTACTATTTATAGATTAGTTGACTAAACATAAAAAATATCAGAAAACATCTTTTAAGAAAGTCGGAAAAGTTTGACATCTACACTGCCACTATGGATGGTTTAATGGTTTGATTTGGGTTTAACCACTAAAACCGAACAGTGAGCATCTGCCACCACTTGACTGCTGACTGAACCGAGTAAAATTCGGTTAATCCCCGTCAACCCCCGACTACCAATTACAATTAAATCAGCCTTATATATGTTGGCTAACCGGATAATTTCTTCTGCCGGATCCCCGGTGACAATTTCCAATTCACTGGGGCAAGAAAATTCCGCTTGCAGGGGTTCCATGAGCTTTTTCATGTGAATATAAGCCACATCTTCTTGATCCGCTTGCGGGCGATCGGCAGCCACGTCCACGTCAGCCCCGGTATTAGGAATTACATAAGACAGGATAATTTTAGTATCGCTGCTAAGTTTAATTTGATGAAGAGTGCCGATCACTTGCTCTGATAAATCAGATCCATCAATGGCAACGAGGATATTTTGAATCACGTTTTTGACTTACTCCTTTGGTTCAACACAACTGCATCTCCACTCGTTCAGGTATCGAGGCAAGATTGCGGTTAAAATTATACTGACTATTATTTCACAGTTTTTGATAACCGTTGACCGTTAATGGTTAATTGTTGACAGCGATTCGCGTAGCGATCCCTGCGGGAATCGCATTTTTCAGCCTAGTGCATTACGCAATAAAGCTGATTTATTCAATAAGTGGGGCGGCGGTTACGGAGACAACCGAACCATAAGGGACGGGTAACACGAAAAATTATCTATACACAGTAACTTTACAGTTTGTTACAATGAGAATAACGAATCGAGAAAACACCTCGCCAAGCTGAATTAAGAGGAAATAACTATGAACGGCAGTTTTAAAGTTGGTAATTTATTTGGCATCCCATTTTATATCAATTCTTCCTGGTTTTTGGTCTTAGCTTTAGTCACATTTAGCTACGGCAGTCAATTAGCTACTCAATTTAACTTAGGAATAATTTTACCCTGGATTTTGGGATTATGCGCCGCATTGTTGTTATTTACCTCGGTTCTAGCCCATGAATTAGGACACAGCTTTGTGGCGATTAAACAGGGAATTGAAGTTAAATCAATTACCCTATTTTTATTTGGTGGACTCGCAACCCTGGAGAGAGAATCCAAAACCCCAGGAGAGGCATTTTGGGTCGCGATCGCCGGCCCATTGGTCAGCTTCATTTTATTTGGCATTTTCACCGCCATTGGTACATTCACCAATATTTCAGGGGCGATCGCGGCGGTGGTGCAACTCTTAGCTTACATCAACTTGGTCATTGGTACTTTTAACCTAATTCCCGGTTTACCCCTTGATGGAGGCAACATCCTCAAATCAGCGGTTTGGAAAATCACTGGCAACCCCTACAAAGGGGTTTTATTTGCCGGACGAGTGGGTCAATTTTTCGGCTGGATGGCGATTATTTCTGGCTTAATTCCGGTGTTATTCTTTGGTAGCTTTAACAATTTCTGGAATGTCTTAATTGGTGCCTTCTTGCTGCAAAATGCTGGCATGGCCGCCCAATCTGCCAACGTACAAGATAAGTTGACCAAATTTACTGCTGCTGATGCTGTCACCCCAGATAGTCCAGTTATTTTTGCTCACCTTTCTTTGCGAGAATTTGCTAACGAATATGTGATTGGCAAAAACCCCTGGCGCAAGTTCTTAGTCATCGATGAAAGTGGCAAATTTATGGGCGAACTGTTGGTAGATGACATGAAACATATTCCCACCCACGAATGGCCAACTACTCAGGTAAAAGCCCTAATGAAACCAGCGGATATTCAGTTTGTCAAATCCACCCAAAACTTATTGGAAGTGGTAACAAAACTGGAAGAATATAAAGTCACCGAACTCCCAGTAATTGATGAAAATGGAGTAGTTTTGGGAATTCTGGAAAAATCGGGGATTAAAACCTTGCTGCAAGATCGAGCAACCATGAAAACTGCTTAATGTTGTCCCGGCAATGTTGTCGCTGGCTGTTGTCCCATTTAGCATCCATATCTTTGTAGTCACGGCTTTAAACCCGTGACTATACCTCTCAAATGCTTAAAGCACTTGTCAGAGTGATGAAGGACAAAAAAACCTGTCATTCCCGCGTCCTTGCGAAGCCCATACCCAAAGGGCTATATGCGGGAATCCAGAAAAACTCTGTACTTGATCACGATAATAACCGCTATAAACCAGACTGAAAAGTGCGATCGCTTCCCAGAGGTCAGTTCCAAGATCCGGTCGTGCTGCGGTGCGGGAGATGCGGTGCGATCGCTGAATCTGAATCCGCCCTACTTGACAAATCCTGGGGTTGTGGTTATATAATGTGATTCTAGTGTGATTTTGGAAACAAAAGTCACCAAATTACGCGGATGTAGTTCAGTGGTAGAACGTCAGCTTCCCAAGCTGAATGTCATGGGTTCGAGTCCCACCATCCGCTTACTCTCAAACCCTCTCCAGTCAAGGCTTTTACCCCTGTCACCTAAATCGGTTACAGGGGTTCTTAGCTATCAAGTCGGGAGATTCGAGGGGAGATTCGAGGGGAGAAAGTTATGCCGTGCTTAATCCCCCCGGTAGTCCCCGGCTAAGTGGGAATTTCTCTTGCCCCCCGAACTTTGGCTTTCTGTTCGAGTCTCATCATCCGCTTGGCCTAAACCCTTATAGGCTATGGCTTATAGGCTTCAGTTTTACCACTGATAATCTCTGTTCACTCCAATTTCGCTCAGTAGCACTCGATAAGCTGTAATGAAAAAATAGGGAAATACTCAGATTTGGGTTATTTTTTAATTAGATAGAATAATTGGGCGAATTTGCTCCACAAGTTGTTGATAAGTCGATTCGTCTAAAACTGGCTGGGAACCGTTGAGCGAAATGGGTTGGGCTAAGTCAATCCATGACCGACAACCACCATATTGTTTAGGGTCAGAAATTACCTGGTTTTCGGCAAGTTTGTAGGCGCGTAACAATAAAATATAGAGGGGTTGGTGCGGTTTCCAGTTAAATCGATCGCGGATCAGGCGATCGCGCCAAATATGAAACGGCGATAACCCAGTTAAAATTGCATCCCCTTGGTCAGTTTTTAGGGTGAAAATATCTGTAATTTCCGCCCAAGCCGTAATCTTGACAGTTTGGGGATGTCCAGTTGACTCGACCGGGTTGATTTGCTCCGCATAAGCTGATTTAAGTAATTCGGGTTTTTGATGCTCGAATGTCGGATAGAGTAAAACTTTCTCGCCCTTGACCTGAAACCGTCCTCCGGTTTCGTGAATTCCCCCTTTACGCAGAAGCAAAATCGTTTTACCCTGGGTTAGGGCATCGATCGCTACCGCCCATTCTTTTAATGTAGCAGTTAGTTCCATCACTAGATTTTTGTAAGTGATTGTTGGCTATTGCCAAAAATTCATTAATTTTAGGGTAAATTATAGCAGGAAAATATCAGGAAAGAGGCCAACATGGAAACGCGCACTTTAGGCAAGTCCGATCTGAAAATTACCCCGATTATTATGGGGACATGGCAAGCCGGTAAAGCCATGTGGGTAGGGATTGAAGATTCCCAGAGCATTCAAGCATTAAGGGCGGCATTTGATGCGGGAATTACTACCATCGATACCGCCGCAGTTTATGGCAATGGTCATTCAGAGAAAATCGTAGCGGAGGCATTGTCCGATGTGCGATCGCAGGTTGTTTATGCCACCAAGGTCTTTGCCAATCATCTGAAATACGACCAAGTAATCAAAGCCTGCGAATCTTCTTTAAAAAATATGAAAACTGACTATATCGATCTGTATCAAATTCATTGGCCATCGGGCAGTTTTGGCAGCGAAATTGTGCCAATCGAAGAAACAATGCGGGCGATGAATGACCTCAAACAACAAGGAAAAATTCGCGCCATTGGCGTTTCTAACTTTTCTCGTCTGCAAATGGAAGAAGCCGCCCAATATGGCCAAATTGATAGTTTACAACCGCCTTATTCTCTGTTCTGGCGACAAGTAGAAACCGACCAAATGCCCTATTGTGTGGCACAGAATATTGCCATCATCGCTTATTCTTCTTTAGCCCAGGGATTATTAACAGGCAAATTTGGCCCAGACCACCAATTTGCCGAAGGCGATCATCGGGCAAAAAATAAACTATTCTATCAGAAAGACAACTATCAGCGAGTTCAGCAAGCTTTAGAGGCATTAAAACCCATCGCGGCTCGCCACAATTGTACCTTAGCTCAGTTATCTTTAGCGTGGTTAATTGCTCAACCTCAAACTTGTGCCATTGTTGGGGCAAGAAATGCCGAACAAGCGATCGCCAACGCCAAAGCCGCATCGGTCAAATTATCCCCCGAAGCTTTAGCAGAAATTGATGCCATCGGACGCACAGTAACTCAGCATTTAGATAATAATCCCGTCATGTGGGATTTTTAACTTGCCATTGGTTCTGTGAGAAAAATTACCCATTAATCCGCTAGTTTGAATCGGGGATTTTTATTAGAAAATTTTGACTTTCATACCGGGATCTACCATGCCGGTATGAAAGTCAGGAATGTCTATTAGTTCTCTCGATTTAATCCCGCGAGCATTGCCTGCTGACTAATCAGAGGATAAACTGTTTGCAAATACTCCGTCACAACCGAAGAACCCACCGGCCCTAGCACATCTAAAATCGTTTCACTACTTGGTGGAGGGGCAATGACCACTAAGCCAGAATCTAAGGGTTGATCGTATTGCCAAAATTCTTCTAAATCCAGGGGTGGGTGAGCGAATTTTACCTGATTTTTTTCGATAAAATTATCAGTATCATTGGGATTGTCTGCGGATTCAATCTCTCGAATTTCACGCAATTTTGCAATCAGTTCTGCTTGACTGCGACCGCGCAATTGAAATAATAAAAATGGGTCTTCACTGAAGCGATCGCCCAACAAATAATAGACCGCTGCAATATGTTTACAAGGATTAGCCTTATCCGGGCAGCTACAGCGAGAATGAATTTCTGATAATTTAAACGGAAACAGCCTTAAGCCATTGGCCGCAAAAATATCCTCAATATTAGCAGGCATTTCTCCGGCTAATAACTTCGCGGAAAATATCGCTCTTTCCGATAAGCTTTTTACCACATATTGCCAATCTTCTTCCGTAAACCGATCCAACCATAAAGAGAGTTCATAAGGCTCGGATTCAGTGCCTTGGACTTTAGCGATGATCTTTTGTTCAGAAAAGTCAATGGATAGCACATTTCCTTCCATCGCATAGCGACGCCCTCGTTCTAAACGCTTTTTAAACCGATAAGAATTTAATAAATCAACCCATTGTTGCGCCCACCATTCTTTATCGCTTTCAGAGTATGAATTAGTCATGGTTTCTCCTTTCTTAGTTCCTTTCTTAGTTCCTTTCTTAGTTCGTTTCTTAGTTATTGATGATTGCTCAATCCAAGGTTTAATTTGCCCCACGCCGCCAAATTTTAATTGCGCGATCGGCACTACCACTCACTAAGGTCTTACCATCGGGGGTAAAAGCAACCGCTGTCACAGGATTAATATGGCCTGACAAGGTTTCCAGAACCGCACCATTAGTCGGATTCCAAATTTTCACCGCATTATCTGCACCCCCACTGGCTAAATATTGTCCATCGGGGCTAAATTGCAGGGACATCACCGTAGAAGTATGTCTGGCCAGGGTACTAATCACTTGACCTGTGCGGGAATTCCATAACTTAATCGTGCCATTGTTGCTGGCACTAGCCAGCATTTGACCATCAGGACTGAACGCCACACAGAGAACTGGGGACTCGTGACCTTTCAGTTCCCGTTTACGAAACCCTCTGCCTAAGTTCCAAATTCTAACGGTTTGATCGTAACTAGCGCTGGCCAAGCTGCGACCATCCGGACTAAACGCAACGTCCCAAACAAAGCTTTTATGGCCTTTAAGCTCATCTTTTTGTTCGAGATTGGCTAGGTTCCATAATTTAATCTTCTTATCTGGGCTGGCCGTTGCCAGGGTTTGCCCATCGGCAGAGATGGCTACTGCACTGACCCCGAAGTCGTGGGCTTTTTTGGTGAACTCCAAGGAAGCCACGGGAGTCTCGGAATTGATTGCCAGTTCGCTGAGGTTCAATTTCCAAATTTTGATGGTTTCGTCAGCACTGCCACTGGCCAAAGTTTGCCCATCGGGAGAAATAGCCACGGAGTAAACTTCTTTAGCATCTTGGGCTAAGGTGGCGATCAATCTGCCGGTTTCTAGATTCCAGAGTTTAATGGTTTTATCTCGACTGGCACTAATGAGCACTTTGCCATCGGGACTAATCGCCAGGTCGTTGACTCTAGAGATATGCCCTTGTTCTGAGTCGTCCAGGGTTTTGACCAGGGCAAATTTACCAGAAGGGTTAAAGGTTCCGGGATTTGCTAATTGTGCCTGGTGGGATGGAGGCTGACTGGCACTATTGGCTAATAAAGCAGGCTGACTGATCCAAACCGCTACGGATAATCCCATGAATCCAAGACTTAATAACCAACGCCAAGAGAATCTCATCGGTTTTACACTCCCCACTGTATTTAGAATTAAATTAGACTTAATTTAGACTTACATTTAAACTGTCCTTATCAAAGATATCCCCAGACAGTTAATTGTTCTGGAAAATTCTGGAAGATTCGACTAAATTAGATCGGGATTAGATCCGGTTGCCTGAAATCAGAGGAAAATCAGCGGGTTAGAAGTCCACCATCTAGCCCAGCCTAAAGTCCACCGGATCGAGATGGCCGCTCGCGGAGTAACAATCAGGAGATTTTTTTTAAAAATAAGAAACTTTGTTCGTGCAGATGCGATCGCGCCCTTGTTCTTTGGCTTGATATAATGCCTGATCTGCGGCATTAATCAAAATAGTGGGTGATTCACCGGCACGGGGAAAAATACTGGCAATTCCTAAACTGAGTGTGATTTGATGAGACACTAAAGACCCCTGATGAGGAATTTTCAACTGATTGATTTGAGTGCAAATTTTTTCCCCAACTTCTATGGCACCGGACAAGTGGGTATTCGGCAGAATAATCGCAAACTCTTCGCCCCCATAACGGGCGACTAAATCAGCGGGACGTTTGACCACCGAACTAATAGCTGCTGCCACTTGTTGCAAACAACTATCCCCGGCTAAATGTCCGTAAGTATCATTGTAAGGTTTAAAGTAATCAATATCGCATAAAATTAAGGATAACCAGGACTCTTCTCTGAGCATTCGTCGCCATTCTTTTTGTAAGAACGTATCAAATAAACGGCGATTAGCTACCTGGGTCAAACCGTCATAACTGGCAAGGCGTTCTAACTCTTTGTTTGTCGCTTGTAGTTTTTCAAATAAAGTGGATTGTTGAATTGCGATCGCCACATGAACCCCTAATTGTTGCAGTAAATTCATTTCCCACAATTGCCATTGCCGATGGCCGCGACATTGATGGGCAATCAACAGACCCCATAACTTAGAATTATCGGCTTTTGATTGGTTTTTTTGTAATATGTTTTGCTGTTCTTTTTGCTGTTCTAAAGATGACTGGTTAATTGCTTGATGGTTAATTGCTTGATGGTTAATTGCTTGATGGTTAATTGCTTGATTAAAGAGAATCGGCACCACTAAATTTGCTCTGACCTGGAACCGCGATAATAAATCCAGATGACATTGAGTCAGATTCGCTGTATAGATATCTTCAGTGGCTTTAACGCGACCTTCTTGATACGGGACAATATAGCGGTTTTCAAAGCATGTATCGAGAATGTTTTCGTTTAAAATTGCCAACGAATCGGAGACGACTGATTCCACAATAACCCGACCACTCCAATCGGGATTAAATCGGAAGACGATGACGCGATCGGTATTTAATAATTGGCGAACTTCATCCACCGTGGTTTGCAAAATTTCTTTTGCATTCAGCGATTGACGAATTTTAGTAGCTATTTGGCTGAGGATTTTTTGTCGTTCTTGCTGTTGGCGTCGGCTTAAATCATTTTCCTTGCCTTGGGAAATTTGATGAATAAAAGAACATCCATAAGCTTCCCCTTTAAACTCTACATAATTGACGGTGACTTCTAAGGGGGTGGTGGTGCCTTTTTCTGAAAGGGTATGAAACTTTAAATGAAAAAATCCCCGTTGCTTTAAGTCTTGCCATTGTTGTTGCCAGTCGGCTTCTGTCAAATCGGGGTTAATGTCAAAAATTGTCATTTCTAATAGCTGTTCTCGCCGATATCCCAAGGAACGGCAAGCGGCATCATTGACATAACAAAACCGACCGTCAGCGGATAACCAAAAGGCAGCTTCCGCCGTGCGATCTATGGATAATTGGGTAAATTTGAGGGTGGCTTGAGTCTGCGATCGCTCCGTAATATCTTGAAAGATCCAAATTCGGCCAACAATTTGATTTTGCCAGCGTTGAGGTTGGGTGGAAAATTCAAAAATTCGACCATCTTTTAATTCCAGCAATTGATCAGCGAACCCATCAGATGTCGATAATTGCTGAATTTTTTGGGTAAAAGTTTCGGGATTTTTTAATTGAGCCGCGATCGCCTCAAGTTCAGACTGGGATGAGCTATGTTGTAATCCCGTGGACAGTCCCCAAAGTTGGCGAAATCGCTCATTGCAGGCGATAATTTCCCCCTGACTATCTGCCAGCATCATGCCATTGGGACTAGATTCGATCAACCCTTGCAGTAAAGCCAGCGATCTCTCTAATTTTTCTTGCCATAAACTGCGATCTTTTGCTGGGGGAATTTCCTCACCCAAAACCTGACCCACAACTAAAATAATCCCTGGAGAAATCCCTGGAGAAATTCCTGGAGAAATCCCTGGAGAAATCCCTGGAGAAATTCCTGGAGAAATCCCTGGAGAAATTCCTGGAGAACTTAACGGCGCCGATAATGGGATCTGATTGCCGCATTCTACCTTAGTAGCGATCGGGCGCACAGTCAGTTTTACCCAACAAATACTCCGATCTTTTTTTCTCAGACCACTGTTGAAAATTCTGACTACACCTACTGGATTTAAATCAGGATTGATTTCCTCTGGGAACAGATCCCATTCTGAGGCAACCAGGATCTCCCCAAACCGCTTGCCCACTAATTCCTCATCCAGATAACCCAGGGATTTTTCCGCGAATGAATTCGCCCAGCAGATAACTCCTGTGGCATCAAGGGTGAAGCCGATCGCCGGGAAATACTCATAAAATATCTGTAACCATGACTGGTCAGGGTTACCATCATGGTGAGATGGCGATCGTTCAGATGCAGCAGTAGAATGGAGTACAGAGTCTTCTTTTGGATTCACTTTCACCTCCAACAACATATTGTTGTTGTCACCGATACCGGGCTTACAGAACCAGTTCCCTAATTGCCCAAATTAATTGCCCACATTGATTGGGATTAATCTTGTTTTGAGGAATTCGATCATCTTTTTCGTTTTTTTCGTTGTTTTCATCTCACAACTGATAATCAGACGCGATCTAGCGGTTCTAGTCCAACAACAGATATCATATCATCCTTGTCGCACAAAGTCGCACAACACTAAAGAGCAGAGAAATTGGCTTGCTCTGCTCTTTCTACCTAAAAAACTCACCCGCATTGGTGAATTTTACAGTGAAAATCGACTTTCTCCCTGAATTCACCTTTGTTTAGATCAGTTATTTAGCTCAATTTTTTAATTTTTATAGATTGTTTAAATTCTTTAATTTTTACCTTTTTTTTAGAGTTTCTGTGAGCGATTTCTCCTGGAACGTGAAACATATTGGATATTATTATTTTTACTAATTCACCCTAAGTCTGTCAACCATCCGCCCCGCAAAACCGCAAAAAAAGATAGAGCATAATCCTGGTTTACGGACAAAAATCTTAAAAACCTGATTCGGTTGCTGGCTCACCAAATTTCAGAAAAATTCTCCTTAAAAATGCTCAAAATGCTCAAAATGCTCAAAATGCTCAAAATGCTCAAAATGCTCAAAATGCTCAAAATGCTCAAAAAAACTTATCACCCACTCTTTCGGGAAGGGTGAGCGATTTTTTTTCAGCGCTAAAGCTAGACTGACTGAACCGAAATCACTTCAAAAAAGTCAAGTAAACCAAGTCCAGTCATCCCAACCACAATCAAAACAGGGAATGATTAGGGAATTATTTATGTGGCCATCCGTTGTTGAGCCAAATCTCTAATCAGCAAGAGTCTAGAGTTCAGGTAATTTTGAATATAATTAGTTTCTTGAGGGTCGAGTGCTTGTTCTTGCTGAAATTGCGAAATCAACCATTGCACCAACCCCTGATCGTCCATCGATAATAAGATGCTGCCCTGAGTTTTTTCAATTAAGTGCCAAAGATGGCGCAGCGTGCTGGGACTCATACTTACCTCCTTTTAAAAGCTCCTCATCTTGGATCAAGGATTTGGAGCATCGGTTTGTTTTGCGATCGCTGGAATATCGCTGGAATACAGACTAAACCAGCCTCACCATTTCCTTAACTTTTTTTTTATAATTACACATTATCGGATCAACCCGGTAAAAAATGCAACATTTTTTACCAAAACATTATTTTTGGTTACATTCTTGAGAGTCTGCCCTCAAGGTTTTGTATAAAATCTTAAAAAAAAAGCTGATTTGCTGCAAAAATATTCGGTGACTTTTTTAGAGATTTTCGAGATGACTGACCCCAGTTTTCCCAGATAAAATCCGCAAATGTCTTGGAGCGTCAGGCATTTTATGCTGTGGCTTGCCGGATTGATTATCTATATTTTAATTCACCAGACAAAAATTTTCAAGTTCCCTGAATAGGCATTTATATGAATAAATGTTAAAAAATTGGTAAATTCTCCCAGATGGAAGATTAGTAGGAGTTTGCCCGGATTTGATGTTAAATAACAAATAAACAACGACAAATAACCAATAATAACCGATATCAAATAACAAATAATTAACAATAAATAACAAATAACTAAAACCCATGTTTTTTAATTTGCCCTTGAAGATAAGACTCCGGGTCTGTGGGGTCAAATTGATCATATTTCAATTGTTCTTTACGCAGAATCACTGTAGGGGGAGTTTGACCTAATTTTTTCGCGAGATGCCTAGCTAACCCGGTGAGAAATACTTCATCAGCAATGGCTTCATGGTCTACGTTTGATGGCATGAGGTTCCAGCGTTGAAATTGGGTGGTAATCCAATAAGAAAAGCTTTTCCAAGGATAGGGGTCAAAGTCAATGCGATCGCGCACATTGTGTGTATTGCCTAGACCATCTTCAAAGCTGCCGGTGAGCACTGCTTTGACTAAAGATTCTGGTTGATTCAAATATTCTGGGGCAGCGATCGCCCGGGCAATTTCGGGGCGATGTTGTGATTGACTGGCATAATTACAGCCATCAATAATTGCCTTATTTAATGCCCGAAAGGTAGTGGGATTTTCTTCAATCCAAGGCTGCCCTGTGGCTAAACAACAACAGGGATGTCCCGGCCAAATTTCCGAACTCAGAATATGAATAAAACCCAGTTTTTCCGCCACGGCTGTTTGATTAAACGGTCCTGGGCACATCATCGCGTCAATTTCCCCATTAGCCAGTTTTATTACCATATCTGCTGGGGTCAAAACCACCAATTTGACATCTCGATCGGGGTTTACTCCCCCAGCGGCAAGATAGTAACGTAATAAAAGATTATTCATGGAATAAATAAAAGGAATAGCGATGGTAAATCCTTTCAAGTTCGCTGCACTTTTGACTTTATTTTTATGTTTGATTGCCGCAGTCATGGCATTGCCGTTGATATTTTCAATGCTGGCCAATTTTATGGGAAACCGGGCAGACCCTAAGCCCAAGCTGATGGCTAAAGGCATGGCAGCAATCATGTGGTAAGCATCCAGTTCACCAGCGATCGCGGCATCCCTGACTTGTGCCCAATTTTGCATTTTCACTAATTCAACTTTTAGGCCATATTTTTCATAAAAACCTAAAGGCTGTGACATAATAATTGGCGTGGCACAAGTCACCGGCATAAACCCTATTTTTAGCTGGTTTTTTTCTAATTTTTGTGCTAAATCATTTGGCGAATCGGATGTCAAATCTGCGGTATTGTCTTTTTGACAATTGGTGAGCATAATTAACGCAGCCACCGTGAGCACTCTGGCTAAAAATTGCCGCCGATTAAACTTTCCTGTTTTAATGGTATTTTCAAATAGTTCCCCTTGGCGATCGCCAAAAGCAGCGGCAAAAGCAGCCTGAATGCCTCCCGCTTCTTGAACCACTTCTAAACAAAGGCGATCTACCAAATTAGATGAATTTAACTCATAGTCTGGTTGTTCTAGGTCTGGTTGTTCTAGGATGAGGCGATTCCGCGAAGCGGATCGCTCGAAGAGCGAATCGCGGAAAAATTGGCTTAAAGAAACTTTTAACTGATTTTCCGTCAGAGTTTTGGCTAAATCCACAACCTCTGAGGAATAAACCCCCATTTTAATTAAATCTTGGGTCAAATCGACGGTATCCTTGGGCATATCTGCCCAAACTGCATGGCCATGAGGAGCCATAGCATTAGAGTGAAATTGACCACAATTCGGGCATTTAATTAGCCCGGTATGCAATCCAATTGAATCAAGAGAATAAGTTGACTCAAGAGAATAAGTTGACTCAAGAGAATAATTTGAAGATAAAATAGCCATTTTTTTTATTTCTGAGAATTTAGAGTAAATTTTATTGTTGGACTGAAAAAGCGAATCACCCCAACTTATAACCGCTGAATGCTTATCTTTGATTCAAGGGCTGTCCATCACAATTTGGTGGGCAATGCTTGCTAAAGCATATAATAAATCATATACTAAATCATCTTTTGTAAATTTTCAGCCGAATGACTTAACTGTTGAGTAGCAATTTGAACTTGGATGATGCCTTCTGCGCTTTCTTTAGCGGCAATATTCAGATTTTGCATAGCCTGAACAATCTGCTCGATCGCCTGAGTTTGCTGGACGGCCCCTAAGGAAATTTGCTGAGAATTCAAAGCCATCTCATTCATAGAATTCCTAACTTGTGTAAAGGCTGCTGCTGTATTTTCTGAAATTTGTACGCTAGTGGCGACAATTTTTTGCCCTTCTTGAGAAACGGATACAGTAGCTTGAATTTTGCTTTGAATCTCAGTAATCAATTCATCAATTTGTTGGCTCGATGCCCGACTTTGATCCGCAAGTTGACGAATATAATTAGCCACAACCCCAAAACCTTTCCCTTGTTCTCCAGCCCGCACTGCTTCTACCGATGCGTTCAGGGCTAACATATTGGTTTGACTGGCAAAATCACTGACCAAACTGATGATTTGGCGAATCTGACTGGCTTGCTGATTTAACTCTTGAATTTGTTCGGCGATCGCCCCTACTTTTTGCTGTAATAGACTCATGTCTTCTAAACTTTGCTCAATGGCATGACTTCCTTTAGTGGTGAGTTCAAGAATGACCCTAGCGCTGCGGGCAGAACTTTCGGCTTGTTCTGACATTTTTCTCGCTGAGGCATTTAACTCATCAATGGTGGTGGTAGTTTCATGGACTGAAGACGCTTGTAAGCTTGAGGTACGGGCTTGTTCTTCGATGGTGGCAGCGATTTCCAGGGCTGAACCCGCGACTGCCGTGGCTTCTTGGTTCATCCGATCAGCGATCGCCCCTGCTAACCTTAAACCCAGGGCGATCGCTACCACCGCAACCAAGCAAGTCGATCCAAATACCGCCCAGGGGAGAGATTTTAATGCCACATCTGCTTGATTACTTTGAATTTGAAGCTCCTCCTGTATGATCGCTTCAAAATCGGCCAAAAGCTGCTCTAATTGATGAATAATTTGTTGTCGGTTGCCCTGATTCCAAGTTTCAATAGCCTTATTAGGATTTCCCAGTTCAATGTAAGAAATTAACCGCCGGTCAAATTCTCCGCTTTCATAGCCTAATGTAATAATCTTATTTAATAATTCTTTTTGTCGTGGCTCAACGATAGTGGATCGTAATATTTCTGACTGTTGATAAAACAGGTCATCCCACCGTTCAAATGTTTTGAGATACACTGGATCTTGACCGATCATATACCCCAAGGCAGACCGTTGCATTAAAGTTAGGCTAAACCCCAATCTTTTCACATCATTTAATGATTGATGTGCCCGAGTAAATTTTTCTTTGCTTATGCTAATATTTACGCCATTTTTATACACAATAAAACTAGCGATCGCAAACAAAATAATTGGCATAAAATAAACGGAAAGAATCCGATATTTTAATTTTTGAGAGTCAAAGAGGTGAAAATGCAAAAAAGCTGAAAAGGACATCGGACGGATTCCTGTAAAACGTTTAACTGGCTGAACCGAAGATAAGCGAATTCTGCTAAAGTTCGCTAAAGTTCAGTTTAAATCTATTCTGTGAATCAGAAATCAACCATGAGTTCAGCACTTTCTGAAAAAATTAAGCAATTTTATGACGCCTCCAGCGGTTTGTGGGAAACGATTTGGGGCGAACACATGCACCACGGCTATTACGGCGCCGACGGTCAGAAACAAGTAGAACGCCGTCAAGCCCAAATTGATCTAATTCACGAATTGGTGAACTGGACATCAGAGAAGCTAGGCAGAGATGTCACCAAAAATCTATCCACATTTATCGATGTGGGCTGTGGCATCGGTGGTAGCACTTTATACTTAGCTCAATATTGTAACGCTAAGGGTACGGGAATTACTCTCAGTCCAGTGCAAGCGACGAGAGCAACGGAACGAGCGGCTGAAGCGAATATATCCTGTGAATTTCAAGTTGCCGATGCGTTAAATATGCCCTTTGCGGATCAGTCCTTTGATTTGGTCTGGTCCCTAGAAAGTGGCGAACATATGCCCGATAAACAAAAATTTCTCCAAGAATGCTATCGGGTGCTCAAACCGGGGGGCACTTTGATTTTGGCTACTTGGTGTCATCGTCCCACCGATGCCGCTTCTGGAGGGGCATTGACCGCTGATGAAGCAAAACATTTAGCGGATTTGTACCGAGTTTACTATTTGCCTTATGTGATTTCCCTGCCAGAATATGAGGCGATCGCCCATGATTGTGGCTTCCAAAATATCCATACCGTTGATTGGTCTACTGCTGTCGCCCCCTTCTGGAATACTGTCATCAGTTCTGCCTTTAGCCTGCAAGCGATTTTTGGCTTACTCAGCGCCGGTTGGCAGACCATTCAAGGCGCCCTGGCATTAGGCTTGATGAGTGGAGGTTATCAACGAGGATTGATTCGTTACGGTGTCCTTTGTGGCACCAAAGAGTAAGTTTTTCAGAACTAAGGTGTAGGGTGTGGGGAGCTTCTGGTGCGGGGGGGCAGGGGGGCAGAGGAGACCGCCGTCGGCGGAGGGGCGGAGGGGCGGCGGTTTTCTGCCCTTGTAAACCACACCCGTCGGGGATTAAAATCCCCGCCTGTAGGGGTCAACGGCCGTTGACCCCTACAGTCGGTTAAAACCGATTAATCATGCTTGGTAGGGGTCAACGGCTGTTGACCCGTACAGAATTTTAGTCGGTTTTAACCGACGATGGCGGTCTTCACGGGGGCAGGCTTGCGCTGAAAGCGGCGGGAAGACGATTCCCTGGCGGTTAATGTAGTTTACTCAGTAGAAAACCCCTGTAGGGTGTGGGGAGCGGGGGAGCGTCTTGTGCGGGGGAGCGGGGGAGATATATTTCTCCTCATCCCCTCCGCTCCTCTGCCCCTCATCCCCTCCGCTCCTCTGCCCCTCCGCTCCTCTGCCCCTCTGCACCAGAAGCTCCCCCGCTCCCTATCTTAAATGGCCCGATCGCCGCTATCATAGAAACATCGTAGGGAGCGCCGTTTTTCGATGAAACCAGAATCAACTCTCAACCAACTGAAAACCAACTTACCTGACCAACAACTGCCTTCTAGTTACGGAGTTTATTTTAAAAATACCTTGGTGGCGCTTTGCCACGCCCTCGAAGATCATATTTTACAAAGTAGTAGCCCTGAGTCTACCCAAAAACCTTTAGTATTAGTCACTTTTCAACAAGGGAAATGGTATTTACAAGAAGCCGATCGCTATCAAGAAATTGCCCAAGCATCTAATCATGTGGTAATTTCTGCGGTGGCAGATAGTGGATTTATCAGCCATAAAACCAGTCAATTAGACAATGTATCATTGGTGAATCTTGACCTCAATGATAGTTTAGTTCAAGAATGGAATTTAATTATTATTGCTCCTAATTATCAGGCAACTTTGCTATGCCACGAACTGTCAGAAGATGAATATCTGCCCGATGGTAAACCTGATGTGGATATGGAGCGAAAATTTTATGGTTTATGGACATTTGATCGCCCCGTAGTAGCCAAATCAGCGGAAATTTTGATTGAAAAAGTGCGTTATTATGACGCAAATTTAGCCAACCAGCTACGGGTAAAATTGCAAAAGATTCTGCTGAAAGAGGCGATCGCCCCTGCGGATCTAAGTGGGGTAGTTTCTCGCATCGTCACTTACTTACAAAGTTCTCAGCAACAAATGATTTCAGTGAATCGCCAAACCAGAGAACTTTGGGAATTAGAAGGAAAAGCCCTGCGCTTCAGTCGGAATTTAAATGCCAATAAACTCCAAGCATTTTTACGCATAGCCCAACGAGTCGATGAACGAGATCCCACCAATCCCGTAGCCTCTTTACAAGTTGCCGCATTATCAGAAACCTTGGGGCAATTATTAGATTTACCCACCTTAAAATTACGTCGATTAAGATTAGCGGGATTATTATTTAGAGTTGGGTTAGTTTCTGCCCCCAAAGAAGTATTTACCCAGACTAAAAGTGAATTCGATGATGTTACTCTGGGATTTTGGCGCGATCGGGCAAAAATTGCCGCCCAATTACTTGCGGCCATGCCGGAATTAGCCCCTGTAACAAATATTGTCGCTCATCAATTAGAATATTGGGATGGTAGCGGTCAACCCGATGGCTTACGCGGCGAAGAAATCCCCATTGAATCGCGGATTTTAGCCCTCGTTGCTTACTTTCAAGACCTCACTCAACCACGAGGCAGTCGCCCAGGGGTAAGTTTATCCGTTGCCCTGGAAAAATGCCAAGAATTGAGTGAAACTCGCTTCGATCCGGCTTTAGTTGCATCTCTTTCTCATGTCGTCCGACTCACCGAAATGGGCATGATGCAACTACCCGATCGCCCTAGTCAACTCCCCAATGTTTGGTTAGATGATTTGTAGAAACCCGGTAAATCCTCATTAAAACTATCTATATTCATCAGCATTCATCAGCAATTTATGAGCAAATTCACACCTTTAAATATAGAAGAAATTCGCGCTGGTAAAATCAAACAACTCAGCGATGCTAAACTCATCGGCGCCAACTTATCCGGCGCCAAACTCGCTGAAGCCGACCTATCCCAAGCCAACTTAAAAGGGGCCGATCTCAGTGGGGCAGACTTATCCCAAGCCCAACTCCGAGGCAACCTCCGAGGCGCTAACTTAAGCGGCGCCAATTTACAAGGAACCGACTGTCGCAATGCGGACTTAACCGGCGCTAACCTCCAGGATGCGGAAGTCCGGGGCGCCAGTTTTGCTGGAGCATTTATGGCTGGCATCGCTGGTCGGAAGTTAGACCTAAGTGGCGTTGATTTGCACGGGGCTGACCTGCGGGGCGCCAGTTTAGCCAAAGCAAATTTAGCTGGGGCAGATTTAAGTAATGCCAATCTTTCCGGCGCCGATCTTTCTCAGGCAGATTTAGAACAAGCAAATTTAAATGGGGCGGTCATGCGGGGCGCGAATTTACAGCGAGCGAACTTACTCTGTGCCCAGATGGAGAAAACCCAGTGGACTGGGGCGTTACTCGATGGCGCCTGTGTGGAAGGAACCCCTCTGATGAACGTGAAAAAGAAGCCAGATTAAGCAACGGATCCCCCATGATCCGCATTCCCCACGGGCTAATCTTGCCGGGGACGTAGCAACACTTCGGTTCCTCCCCTTTTGAAGGGGGGTTAGGGGGGATCGGGCTTTTGAAGGGGGGTTAGGGGGGATCGGGCAATGACCTGGAAACATAAGCAAATATTATTAGTGAGGTCACAAAAGTGAATTTACAATTTTTAATGTGAAGTTATAATAAGACTTGGCAGCGTATGGTGGCATGGTATCCGGTTTGTTTGGCAACACAATGTTTCAAGATCAAAGTGGAGATCGTCTCGTAAGTAAAGTCGCTGGTAGTGCGATCGCGGCTTTGTTTAAACGGTCGGAAAATATCGAGGCCAATGTTCGGGCTGAACCTGTAACCAAGCTGTTACAGGGAAGCATTGATGGCTTTGATTTCATCGGTAAAGGGATGTTGATGTATAACGGCTTGCGAATTAATGCAATGGAGTTGTATCTGCAAGCTGTTTCCATTGACTTTGGGGCGATTTTTACGGGTCAGGTAAAATTGCGGCGACCAACTGAAGCCAGCATGAGAGTGGTATTGACTGAAGAAGATTTAACCACTTCTTTCAATACCCCATTTGTCACGGAAAAACTGCAAAGACTTCAGTATGAAGGACAATCTCTCAAATTTCAGAATACTACAATTACCTTAAATAGTGATAAAACTTTGCGGCTAAAATCTCAAATTACCATTGGCAGTGAGGACAAAACAATTACTCTTGATTTTACCACTTCGGTGATCGTGGAAGACCGCAAAAAAATTCAATTTGTGGATGTGCAATATACTGGCAATGACGAGGAATTAGCCCTCGGTAAAGCGGTGATTACTCATGTAAATAATTTGTTAGACCTAGACAAATTTGCCCTGGAAGGAACTCAACTGCGAGTAGACCGCATCCGCATCCAAAATCAGGCGATCGTCTTTTATGGTTCGGCGAATATTAATCGGTTTCCCACTCGTAAGTAAATGGTAGTTCAGCAACCAGGTTTTTTCCCAAGTCCAGGGTGACAAGGCAAAAATTAGACAATTCTGGCAAAATTCGTGCAAATCCCGCCTTTTTAAGGGGGGTTGGGGGGATAGATCCGTCCTGTTTGCCAGAATTGTCTATTAAACTAAGCCGCAAATTGGGGCTTAATCTCCTTCCCTTTGTGTCCTCTGTGTCTCTGTGGTGAATTACTATATCCCACCTTTCTGACGCCAATTACAATAACATTCCGGCGATACAAGCGGTCATAAAACAGGCCAAAGAACCGGCAATCATCGCCCGAATTCCTAAGCGGGCTAAATCCCCCTGACGCTGTGGCGCGATCGCACCAATTCCGCCAATTTGGATGGCGATCGAGCCAATATTAGAAAAACCACATAAAGCATAAGTAGCGATAACCTTAGCCCGTTCAGAAATCACCGGCAGCGACCCCGCAGCCACTTCCCCCGATGCAATTTTTCGGGCATTATCCATCAAAACTTTCAAATCCAAATAAGCAATAAACTCATTTAAAATAGTCTTTTTCCCTAACAAAATTCCCACCTGGGCACAGTCTGCCCAAGGCACCCCCATCAACCAAGCCACGGGAGCCATCACATAAGCAAAAATCCACTCTAAAGACAACTGAGGCAAACCCACCAAATTGCCCAGCCAACCTAATAAGCCATTAAAAAAAGCTAGTAACCCCAAAAACGCAATTAACATCGCCCCCACGTTTAAGGCCAAATTCATTCCATCTCTGGCACCACCTGCCGCCGCATCCACCGCATTAACATAACTTTGCTCAACTTTCACCTGCACTTGTCCAACAGTGAGAGATGTTTCAGTTTCGGGATAAAATAACTTAGAAATTGCCAGGGCTGCGGGGGCGGACATCACCGAAGCGGCGATTAAATGTTCCGCAGGTACTCCGAAAGAAAGATAAGCTGCCATTACCCCTCCGGCAATAGTCGCAAATCCCCCGGTCATCACCGCATGAAGTTCGGAAAGAGTCAAGGAATTAATATAAGGCTTAATCATCAGCGGGGCTTCCGTTTGTCCCACAAAAATATTGGCCGCACAACTAAGGGATTCTGCCCCAGATGTTTTCATGGTTCGCATCATCACCCAAGCCACCCATTGCACTACTCGCTGTAAAATTCCGTAGTAATAAAGTAAGGAAATAAACGAGGAGAAAAAAACGATGGTAGGCAACACTTTAAAAGCCATAAAATGTTCGCTAAAGTTATCCCCAAAAACAAACTTAGAACCCGCATCCGCATAGTTGAGAAAAGTGTTGATGCGATCGCCCAAAAACTGAAACAAGGCCAAACCGACCCTAGTTCTGAGGATAAAAATCGCTAAAATAAGTTGCAAGGCAATGCCCCAAAGCACCGTTTGCCAAGGAATTGCTCGGCGGTTCGTGGAAAACAGATAACCCATCCCCACAAATACCCCCAACCCCAGCAGGGAAATCATCCGCTCTATCATGGTTTAGTCTAGCTCCAAGAATTTACCGATCGGTTTTGTTTGCCATCGTAAAGAGACTTAAGCATCCTGCCTCAATTTAGCAGCCTGGAAATCGACCCCCCCGGTTGCCAGGGGCAGGTTGCCTGGGGTGCCCTGAAGCGCAGCCCCTTGCGCTTAGGGGCGAATCGCCTCAGTCAGACTGAGGCTAAACATCCTGAAATTCAGACATCATCAGGGTTTGGTGACATCACCTATCCCGCAACATGACTTCACATTTCTTTACATAAGTACACTTTTTGTAAAGAAATGTATTTTTTAGGGAAGTTGCTTCCCGGACTCGGTAAAAATATGCTTTGATAGATTTACTCTACTTTTCCCTAGATTCAAGATGTCAAAATCCCCTCAGTTTTTACCCGCCAAAAAGATTGGCTGGCCAGAAAAATTTATATTTTTTACATTTATTCAGAAAGTCATCAAAAATAAATCTAAAAAATATCTTAATTTTTCTCTGAATTTTTTAGCTGCTTGACTAAAAATAATCGGGTAATTTATATAATAAAAGTAAACCCCATCAGGAATTATCACATAAATGAGTATCCAAACTTTAGAAAACCTGTCGGTTCCCGGCGCAGTGAATCGGGACTTATCAACCATGAATATCAACTGGCAAAATCATCAAGCGGAAAGGCTGAATCAGCTACCCCCGTATATATTTGGTTATTTAGCGGAACTGAAAAATCAGGCAAAACAACAAGGGGTCGATGTGATTGATTTGGGGATGGGAAACCCCGATGGTTCCCCACCTCAACCCGTGATTGATGCAGCGATCGCGGCCATGACCACTTCCCAAAATCATGGCTATCCGCCTTTTGAAGGCATCGGTGAATTTCGTAAAGCCATCACCGATTGGTATAAACGTCGTTACAATGTTTTACTCGATTACAACAGTGAAGCTTTGCCGGTATTAGGGTCAAAAGAAGGACTCTCTCACCTGGCGATCGCCTATATTAATCCTGGGGACATTGTGCTGGTTCCCAGTCCAGCTTATCCCGCCCATTTTCGCGGCCCAATCTTAGCGGGCGCCGAAATTTATCCCCTAGTCTTGAAACCAGAAAACAACTGGTTAATCGACTTAAATACGATTCCCGAAGCAGTAGCCCAAAGAGCCAAAATTATCTATTTTAATTATCCGAATAATCCCACAACCGCTACCGCCCCTAGGGAATTTTTTGAAGAAATTGTAGCATGGGCTCGTCACTATGAAATCATGCTAGTCCATGACTTAGCTTATGCGGAACTTTCCTTTGACGACTATCATCCCACCAGCTTATTAGAAATTCCCGGAGCCAAAGAAATTGGCGTAGAGTTTCATACCCTGTCTAAAACTTATAGTATGGCGGGATGGCGAGCGGGTTTTGTGGTGGGTAATGCTCAAATTATCAAGGGTTTATCTAGTCTCAAAAGTAATATGGACTATGGGATGTTTGCGGTAGTCCAAGCGGGGGCTGCTGCCGCTTTAAGTCTCCCAGATTCTTATATTCATCAAAATCAAGAACGCTATCGTAAACGCCGCGATTTTCTCGTGGCTGGGTTGAACGAATTAGGCTGGAATATTACACCCCCGAAAGCCAGTATGTATCTCTGGGTGCCTTGCACCGTGGGCATGAATTCTACGGATTTCTTTATGAATGTTTTAGAGAAAACTGGCGTGGTGGTGACTCCGGGCAACGCCTTTGGGGAAGCGGGAGATGGATATGTCCGTATCAGCTTAATTGAAGATTGCGATCGCCTCCAAGAAGTATTAAATCGGCTGAAAAAAGCGGAAATTTCTTACCAGCCTAAATGCTTAGTTGCTTAGACAAGATTTTAGATTTCTAGTCAGCATTCAGCTATCAGCATTCAGCTATCAGTATGCAGCACCCCCCTTTGTCAAAAGGGGGGGTAGGGGGGCTGTAAGCGCCCCTAGATAGCCTAGATATTGTAATTCTAGATCGAGATGCCGTCACACCCTCAATTTTAGTTGAACCCGCGATCGCAAGTTTCTTGGGTTATCTCGTTTTCCGGGAAACTCCGCCCCCCCAAATCTTTCTCGGTGCGGCTGTATTGCTGACTGGGGTAGGGATTGCGGCGATGGGGGAACGGCGATCAAGGGCATGATTCAGAAAATTCTCAGAAAATTCTCAAAAAATTCTCAAAAAAATTTGCCAAAACTCTTGCATATTTCTAAACACCTGTGTTATCTTTATAACTTGTGAGGACGCATAGCTCAGTTGGTTAGAGCACTACGTTGACATCGTAGGGGTCACTGGTTCGAGTCCAGTTGTGTCCATTGACTGAAAGCCTTATGGGATAAAGTTTATAATGTTTTATGCGATATCAATCGAGCGGCTTTAGTGGCGAAGTATGATATGCTGCTAGGGTGAAATTGAGCGGAAATTGAGCGGAAATTGGGAGTAATTTGGGAGTATATTCTCGTTCCCAGGGTCTCCCTGGGAATGCCAGTCACTCTTGCTCTGCCGGAGCGATCGCAGTTAGCACGGTTAAGCCACGAGGCAGAGCCTGGGAATGCCAGTAAGCGAGGCTCTGCAAGAGCGATCGCATAAATCACTCACTAAAAATCAATTTTATCCAAACGTAAAACTTCTGGTTCACCGATGTAATTACGATAACTCGAATATCGCCAATGGGCTGGATGGTCTACATAGCCGCGTCTCAAGGGATTATTGTGAATATACTCTAACTTTTGTCTAAACACCTCATCACTGAAAATCGCTTGAGGTTGAAATCCTTCTTGCCAAACTTGATATTCTTGTTCAGTTTTATATTGAAGTTTATAAATTTTAAGCTGTTGTAGTAAGTGATGAAAATTATTCTGTTGAAGCCAATTAATCATTGATCGCGCGGTGAAGGATTTAAAATTCCCTATTTCCTTAGATAAGTTAGCGCCTGAGACTAACATATGGAGATGGTTTTCCATAATCACATAACCAGATAAGTCTAATCGCTGGTTATCTTGCATAAACTGGAGGGAATCTAAGATAATTTGAGCAATTTCAATTTGATAAAATAACGGGAGCCAATTAACCACTGTGCAGGTGACAAAGTGGGGTCGATTTTCTAAGACATGGTAGGGACTTCGTGCCATTGTGCGATCAGTTGGGTTAAGGTCTGTGACTTCAGATTTTATATTAGTAGTTTTAGACAAACACTTAATTGATTAACTGATAGGAACTTACTCAACCTATTTCTGATATCACGTAACTCAATTTTCACTCATTGCAAGATCAATATCAATATCAATGGTTTCAGCTTTGTCATGGGTTCTAATCCCTGAAGCGTACTGCAAAAGAAAAAACCAGCGATCGCGCTTGTCGCTGGTTTTTTCTTTGATTTTCTCCGATCATTGCTCAACAGAAAGGTGAGAGCAAACCAAAAATGGGGATGATTGGGGGATTATTTCTTAGCAGCTTGTTTCTGCCGACTCATATTATCCACACTAATGCCAATGACCCACAGAGTCACTAAACCCACACCTAACCACTGATTCAAGGCCAAACTTTCACTGATAATCCCGACTGCCAGCAAGCTGGTCAAAGCGGGACCAGATGCAGAAATCACCGAGGCAAAAGCGGCACCAATCATGGGAATGCCAAAGTTGTTCAGTGCATAACCCGTCAAAGTTGTGGCGGCTAGAATCAAAGCCCCGCCCCAAAGCGCTGGCCAATTTTGTTCAGGAACACTACTGGGAAACAACCTCATCGCCCCCGTCGCCAAAACCAGAATGACGAAAAAGTTGATCACACTATAGGGGGCAGGATGCAATTTCAGCTTTTTGGCACTCAATTGAGTCAAAATCACATAGCCCGCAAAAGTCACCCCAGACAACAAAGCAGTTCCGGCACCTAACCAAATATTACTGTCGCCTTTGGACTGAAACGCGGCGGCAGGAACCGTCAGAAAGCAGCCGATATAGATCGTAATCGTGGCTAAACCCAAAATAAAGCTTGGGCGACTGCCAAAAATCAGCCATGCCAACAAAACGGTGACGGTGGGAAAGACAAAGAAAATCGAAATCGCCACCCCAGTCGCCACGTTTCCCAAGGCAAAGTAGATAAAAAACTGGGAAAGAAACAAAGAAACGCCACTCAAAATAACGATCCACACTGACCCTCGTTTTTCGGGATTTCCCAATTGCCGAATATCCCGCAAGGTATTTGGGTGGACAAAGGAACCGACGATCAACATTCCTGGCACGACAAAGATCATCCGCATGGCCAGAATTAACAGAGAATTCCCCGCACTCGGCCCAATGATGCCCCCCATATCTCCCAAAAACAGCACCGGCTGAACACTTAAAATCACTCGCGTGACAATGTTCTGAATCGAAATAATCAACGAAGACAGCAAAATCAGCACGATCCCGGTGACAAAGTTTTTTTGTTCTTGGGTTTGTGCTGGAGTCGGGGCTGGGGCTGAGGTGGCGGCTGAGTGTGGTGCCGGACGCTCAACTACTCCCATTTGTTGGCTAGGTTCGGTTCCGTAGGGGGTTGGGCTTGCGGGGGCGGGTTGGGGTAACTGCTGCCCCGCGAAGCGATCGCCCAGCAACTTGCCCACATCAGAACTCACACTCCCGGCATCTTCTTGAAGTTGGGAAATCAGCCGTTCTACCAAAGTCTCTAAAATGACTTCTCCTTGTTGCTGGAGCGAATGCATCCGACTAAGCTGTTGGGAAATCGAGCTTTGATAGCTACTGAGTTCTTGTTGCAGAGTCTTGAATGTGGTGTTGAGGGTGTTATCGAAAGAAGCCAGTAAACGATAAGCGCTATCACTTTGATTGCTGGCTGTAGCCCCTTGAGACAAACTCGGACTCGGCCCTGCCCCGCGAATGCTAGGACGTTCTACTGGGACAGCTAATTCCTTAAAGCGTTGGCTGAGTTCATCCTGAAGATTGGACGCCAAGACTTGCGCCAGTTGCTTAGACCAAAGTTGTTGTTGAGCCAGTTGCTGGCGGCTAAATCCTTGGATTTGCCGAGTTTGTAACTGTTTTTCTTGCCGTTGTAGTTCCAGAATATCCTGCCTCAGCCGGTCTTTTTCCGCGTGAAGCCTTGTCAAATCTTGGTTCAGTTGAACCATTAACGTATGTTGGATATCTCGAATCTCCCGTGTCATGGACTCCAGAAGACGTTGTAATTCTCTGGGATCCTGGTATCCTGGGTCTTGTGGTAAATTGTCCAGTGGCCCCATTCTTGTGTCACCTCTAAATGGTTGATGTTCAATAAATTACATGATTGAATAGAGCGCCGGTTCGCTACGTCTATAAAAATAGATTGTCTATCTGTCTGTATTCCCGCCAAAGTTGCTTCGGCTTTACGATTATAAGCCACTTGAGATATTCCTAGCCTTGGAAGTTGTTAGGAATTCTGCTTCATTTTAATCTGAATCAGCCACGGTGAATGGGTGGCTGGACGGCTTTGGCTCGAAATGCTCAAGAAACGATCAGCCAGATAGTGGTCTGGCGGAAAATTTTTGTGAAAGTGATTTGTGAAAGTGACTCAAGTGACTGATGAGCAAGGGTTGACCATTGATCGACAAAAACCGTCAGACTAGGTAAAATGTCTGGTTGATTCTTGCGGCTAAAAACCCTGATTGTTTAATCTGTTGCCTTATATGAGCGATCGCCCCTATCGGCTGCTGGTTGCATCCCCGCAGTTGAGCCGCTACAGCACCACTGACAAATAATCGCTTATATACCAAATTTTAGGTTTTTTGTCAATATTAATTCTATGGCATATTTTTCTCCGGTTGTTCAGCAAATTAATCTTAAAAAAATCTAAAGTTTTATTAAGCGATCGCCCGATAATTAATCTCAATTTCCCCAATTTCATTGATATTAGACTTCACCCTCCCCTCAAAACGGCAGAATCAATCGGCTGGCCAGATGTCTATTATGAAATAGCGCTTTTTTTCAGCGATCGCTTACATAAACGTTAAATATTTATTTTTAGGTATATTCGGTATATAATAAATATTACCAAAATAAACTATTATCAGGATTTAATTAATTTCATTATTTAATTAAATTTCCAGAATATTCAAAATATTTTATCGTCTAATGAAATCATCAAAAAATAATTTTCATAGATGATTATACATATTCACAGCATATATTATATGGTCGATTGTCGCCCAAAAGTAAGCAATAGCATAAAATAATACTAAAGTGGTTAAATTTAATTAAAATTACCGATTGATATCGGCCAACTTTTGATGATATTTTTGATGATAAAAATGATAAAATTTTACTGGTCTATATCATGTAATCATTAGGAAGTCTATCATGCAACATCCAATCAAGGCAGAACCACCCATAAAAATTGCCGTGGTTGGGGATGTTCACGAACAATGGGAAGCGGCAGATAATGAGGCGATCGCGCATTTAGGAGTTGATTTAGTCTTATTCGTGGGGGATTTTGGCAATGAATCTGTCTCTGTGGTGCAACAAGTTGCCGCTTTAGAAACCCCGAAAGCAGTAATTTTAGGCAACCATGACGCCGTTTACACCGCCACTCCTTGGGGTAGAAAAAAATGTCCCTACAATCCGCAACTAGAAAATCGGCTGCAAGCACAACTAGATTTACTGGGGGCAACTCACGTGGGTTATGAAAAGTTGGATTTTGCCGATTTCCGATTATCGGTGGTCGGTGGCAGACCTTTTAGTTATGGTGGGCCGAGTTGGAAATATGCAGATTTTTATCGAGACTGGTTTGGAGTGCTGAATATGCAGGAGTCTACCGCCAGAATTGTCGCCGCCGCCCGCCTGTCCGCTTATGATACGGTAATATTTTTAAGTCATAATGGGCCGACTGGGTTGGGCGATCGCCCGGAAGATATTTGTGGCAAAGACTGGAAACCGATCGGCGGTGACTATGGCGATCCAGACTTAGAAGCGGCGATCGCTCAAACTCGTCAACTGGGGAAAACCATTCCCCTCGTCACCTTTGGACATATGCACCATAAGCTGAAGCATACCCAAGAAACCTTGCGTCAATGTGTTGAGGTCAGTCCCGAAGGCACCGTTTATTATAATGGGGCGATCGTGCCTCGCATTGTCCAGATCCGGGGGGAAAAACAGCGAAACTTTTCCCTGATCACCTTAAACCAAGGCATTGTCAGCGATATCTGCATTGTTTGGGTCAACCACCAATCTCAGATCATCTCCGAAGAAATAATTTATCGGCGAAAAATAGATGCGATCGCGCAATCGGCGTAAGTAAAATGTGGTAATTTGTGGTAATCTGTGATAATCTGTGATAATCTGTGATAACGTGATATAATCAAATACAGCTATGCAAAAAGCTGTCCTGGAGAGGTGGCAGAGTGGTCGATTGCGCTCGACTTGAAATCGAGTGTAGCGAAAGCTACCGTGGGTTCAAATCCCACCCTCTCCGTTTCCGATCAACTCTTATAGGCTAAGGCTTACAATACCCAGAAACCGGGTTTCTTTTCCAGATATCACAGTTATCTGTGGGATGCAAAGCAGCGAGTCCCGGTTTCTTCACCCCCACCCAAACCCAGAAACCGGGTTTCTGCGACAACCTCTGCAACAAAACCGAAACTTGGTTAAGAAACTCGGTTTCTTGACCCATCCGCTGCCCATCCGCTACCCCATCCTTTTTACCCGAATGCTTCGCCCTTACCTAATCAAGTATGAAAGCATAAAGCCTGACGGCATAGCGAAAGCATATCCAGGCAGTTAATTCTGGCTTTGAACAGTTAAGTTTTTCCCCGAATGCAACGCCGCCCTGACCGGCAGTTAATTCTGGGTTGGAACCCACACGGCTGCTAAGGGCGGCGTTGCATGACCGTATGAAAATTAATTTGTTCGCCGACAAATATCGGCGTTCATGCTTCGCCCCTACAAGGATTCCTACTCAGAAATGACCAAAAAAAGCAGATTATTCTAAAACAAAGAAAGTTGCCAAAAATCAGCACATTGCTCTAACTGTTCCGTAAATCTTTTTTGCCGATCCAAACATTCCAGGGCTTTCTTTATATTCTGGGCAATAACTTTAGCAAATTCCACCGGCACCGCATTACCAATTTGCCGATGAATATCCCGTTTTGTCTTCCCCATAAATACCCAATCATCGGGAAAAGTTTGTAACCGAGCATATTCGCGATCGCTAAAAGACCGAATTCGTGAAGCACTCAATCGCCAAAGCCGTTCTCCCCCTTTTGAATGCTGGCTTAAAAAAGGATCTTTAAAATATCGATTCGCCACCACATTTCCCTGCGCCCATCCCCAAATTGTCGCCGTATCGATCGCCGGAAAAGGAGCATCAAAAGAGCGAATTGGATGACCATCCGATGCAGTTCTCGACAATCTTACTGGCACAACTTCTTCAGTTATATCAAAGGGTTCTCCGGTTTCTCGATGTACTTTACTATTAAAACCCCATTCAGGATGATGATTTGGTAAATTTGTCCCTTTTCCGTGAGCCAAATCATAAAGAAAATCGCGAATAGTAGTGATTTCCCCTGGCGGTGGCAAATAATAGCCTAAAGGAGCTTTTTCTCTAAAAGCAATAAACACAAATCGCCTCCGAGTTTGGGGAACTCCATAATAGCAAACCTTAAAAATATCGTGAAAAACCTGATAACCAATCTGCTCAAATTCCTGAATAATTTGCTCATTAAACGGTAGATTTGTTTCCGGCGACTTCATCGTGCGTAGGTTCAGCACATTTTCGATTAAAACAATTCGCGGTTGGCAAAATTTCGCCACCCGAATCACTTCCTTGTAAAGCATATTTCTGCTATCATTAGCTTGACGATTACCACCCAGGGAAAATCCTTGACAGGGAACACCAGCCAGCAAAACATCAGGTTGTTTTTCTGGATAATAATCGCGGACATCCCCTAAAATAACTTGCCAGTTTGGGCGATTTTTTTGTAGGGTTTGAATGCACCAAGGATTAATATCGATCGCCTCTAATAATCTAAATCCTGCCGCTTCAAAACCCAAATCTAATCCCCCCGCCCCTGAGAAAAGGCTTAACACCGAATAATTATGTTTGCTAAAAGACATGGGAAAAGTTAAATTTAAAATTTAAAATTATTACTAACTAAGCAATTATGGATGCTTCATCGCCACCGCTGGGCTATTAATACCTCGCGGGCGATACGCGACAAAAGAATGAGTTTTCCCTGACGATGGGTTTTTTTGATATTCTGGCATAATTTGGTTAGTATTTAAATTAAATGAATAGCCGATTACTTGTTGATCTGCTTCTATACGAGTTAGATTACCAACAGATTGAAGTCTGGAATCTTGTGGATAATCTTGCGGCAAAATCAGCGTAACTTGTCTATCCACTCCAGTAAGAAGCCCGTAAGGTGTTGGAGCAATATACATTTTTCTGTCACGAATCTTTAAATCCCCGTAACTACCAAAGCCAGAAAAACTTTTGTTTTTGTGGATGTAGTCATGGTTTGAATTTAAAAAATCGCCATGACAGATAATTAAATCAATCACCGGGTATTCGTTTTCATTTGCACCGGATGGATATCTACCAAATACATAGTAAATAGTCCGTCCATTGTGGCAGCCTGAAGGAACTTGGCTGTTACAATCGTAATCAGCTTCTCTACCAGGCCATGCTAAACCCTTGACTTCATATCCCATAGGAGCTTGAACCAAGGTGAAATCAGGGTAGGAATTGCGACCGGGCTGTTCGTAGTAAACTTTGGTTTCTTTTAACCGCTGTTCAAACCAGTTTTGAAAGTGAAATTCTTTATCCTGGCGATTGAGACGACTAATTAATGATCCTTGAGCGATCGCCTGATTACATTCCAGGAATATCTCGACACAAATATCAATAGAAGTTGTTTCAGTATCAGGCATTTTATTCCTCTTGATGCTCAAAAATTTCCCGCAGTGATTAGCCGACTGAATTTTAAAATATTCCCAGCAGAAAATAGCGAGAAAACTTAAATTCTCCCGCTACTTTCTCAAATTATTTCAACAAAACCGAATTAGAAGCGGCTTTGAGAGGGCTTGTTCACAATAAAGCTAATGGACTGGCACTGCTTAATATTGTCAAAACCCATCACGCGGATATAGCAATTGGGGTATTCATTGCGGCATTCGCGAACTTCGTTCAGGACTTCTTGAGGACTGCGAGCACCAAACAGGGGCAGCTTCCACATAGTCCAGTAGTAATCTTTGGGATTAGAAGTTTCGTTAAACTCAACCGCAGGAATCAGACCTTGGTCGATCATATATTGCACTTGCTTGGCAATTTGCTGATCGCTCAAAGGGGGCAAATAAGAAAGGGTTTCGTAGCGACGCTCTTTTGGCAGAGTTCTCATAGTTTTTTCTACTCAGTCAAAAATGTTCAATTTGTGGAATCGTTAATATCTAACTCTGGATGAGAAGCATCTGCTATATCTGTGGCATAAAAGGGCGAGTAGGTAATGCGTTCCAAGAGTTGACGCCGGTGTTCCATATTATCCTGGCCGATATTCGCGCTAACCATTGGCGGCAGAAATTCCAAGACTCTCTCTGCCAGGTCTTCGCGAACTGTCATAATCCGCAGGGCTAATTCTTTGTTTTCCTGCATCAACTCTTGTAAATAGGTTTCGGCTTCCTGGAAATTGTATCCCGAGGAATATTGCCTAAACCAAATCGCTAGAGGTGGGTTCGTTTCTGTTAATTGGTCAATCACTGTGCGTACTGCCTGGTAAGTCAGGTAATTTTGCACAACTTTGGCCGTCTGTTTAACAACTTGCTTTGAATCCATGCCTGTTTTCCCTGTCCCGTCCCACCCCACTATATAGCAGGGACAAAATCAGACTGTATCCACCGCTTCAAACTCGAACTTGATTTCTTTCCAGAGTTCGCAAGCGGCAGCCAATTCAGGAGACCATTTGCAAGCTTCGCGGATAACATCATTACCTTCGCGAGCCAAGCTGCGGCCTTCGTTACGGGCTTGGATACAAGCTTCCAGAGCGACACGGTTGGCAGTTGCACCTGGTGCGTTACCCCAGGGGTGACCGAGGGTGCCACCACCGAATTGCAAGCAAGAATCATCACCGAAGATTTCCACCAGAGCAGGCATATGCCATACGTGGATACCGCCAGAAGCAACTGGCATGACTCCAGGTAAGGAAGCCCAATCTTGAGTAAAGTAGATACCGCGATCGCGATCTTCTTCGATATGGTCTTCGCGCATCAAGTCTACGAAGCCCATAGTAATGCCGCGTTCGCCTTCGAGTTTACCCACAACGGTTCCAGAGTGCAGGTGGTCGCCACCAGAGAGACGCAAGCACTTGGCCAACACGCGGAAGTGGATCCCGTGGTTCTTCTGACGGTCGATCACAGCGTGCATAGCGCGGTGAATGTGCATCAGAATTCCATTGTCACGGCACCATTTGGCCAGGGTAGTATTTGCAGTGAAACCACCCGTCAGATAGTCGTGCATCAGAATGGGCATTTCCAGTTCTTTCACGAACTCAGCCCGCTTGAGCATTTCTTCGCAAGTAGCAGCGGTGACGTTCAGGTAGTGACCTTTAACTTCCCCAGTTTCGGCTTCAGCTTTCTTAATAGCTTCAGCAACGAACAGGAAGCGATCGCGCCAACGCATGAAGGGCTGGGAGTTGATGTTTTCATCATCCTTGGTAAAGTCCAAGCCACCGCGTAAGCACTCGTAAACGGCCCGACCGTAGTTCTTACCGGACAGACCCAGTTTTGGCTTAATGGTGCAACCGAGTAAGGGACGACCGTACTTGTTCAACAAGTCACGCTCAACCACGATACCGTGCGGTGGGCCTTGGAAGGTTTTCACCAAAGCAACGGGGAAGCGAATATCTTCCAGACGCAGAGCACGCAGGGCTTTAAAGCCAAATACGTTCCCCACGATAGAGGTCAGGATGTTGGTGACAGACCCTTCTTCAAATAGATCCAGGGGATAAGCGACGAAGCAAATATATTGATTGTCTTCGTTCTTAACAGGTTCAATATGATAGCAACGGCCTTTGTAACGATCCAAGTCAGTCAGGAGGTCAGTCCAAACTGTGGTCCAGGTTCCGGTAGAAGATTCAGCGGCCACAGCGGCGCCAGCTTCTTCTGGAGGGACGCCCGGTTGAGGGGTCATCCGAAACGCGGCCAGCAAATCGGTATCTTTGGGGGTGTAGTCGGGAGTGTAATAGGTCAGGCGGTAGTCTTTTACCCCTGCTGCATATCCGGCGGATTTGGCTTGTACCATGTGGGATTTCCTCCTATATAAAGAGGTGTTTTTAGGTTTAACAATTTATACAGCGATCGCTAGATCGCCTTTTCGAGCGCCATGTTAAGAAAGATAACAATCTTTAGTAAAAGTCAGACTTCAGACTTTTTATTTAGCTCGTCGTTTTTCTTGTTTCGGATACTTTACCACGAATCGGATCATTTTTAGCAAAATTTCCAAATTTTTTTTGCCAAACTTTTGATAGTTTGTTATTTTAAATTACATTAGTTTAATTAATCACAAAATTTCTACATATTTCTTTACACAGCCGAATGTAATGACTCATTATTTACATGAATCACTCTAATTAGCTATAAATAAAAAATAGACATGAAAAAGCACTCAGTTTTTTTCCAAAGCTGAGGTAAATTAACCAATCATCGTTTTTGAGCCCCCCCTTAATTTCTAGATATTTACAGGGCTTATCTTTGGTCTGTCATCCACGGAAAAGCTTTTCCGCGCAAAGGTTTGACCTTAAATCACCCTCCGCAAAAATTCACATTCACTTAGCTTGGTTTCTTGGATTGTCGGCGACAAGAGATCCTATTTATCTCTGATAATTTTTTCTCAAGGCCAACCATCTCAACCAAACAATGTTTGCCACCTCTAGGAGGTTAAATCTTGGCGGAACCAAAAAAATAATTAACGATAGATTCAGGGGAGACATTCACGGCGCGATGCTAAAGCGATCCGCCTGGAGGGAATCGCCCGAACTAGGTGCCGCATTCACGGCCTACCTTGAAGGTCATCTAGGAGTATTTACTCTCGTCAAAAGAATCACTTGGTGAAATATCCTACAACAAATTGGTACATTTTTTGGATTTTTTTACCAAGTGATTTAGCACCGTTGAGATTTCCCTAGTGCCAAGGCGAAATCATAAAACAAAATTTACAACTTACGGATTATTTTATGGTCGGCGGTTGATTGCTTTTCCCTGGGGAAAAATCGTTCCTAACATCCGACTAATATAAATTTGACCATAGATAGGAGTCCCAGGAGTTGGCACCGATCCTGGATCGGCATCGTTGGTCAACTGCGGCTGAGAGGTTTCTCCCCCAGATATCTCATAAGAATTTTCTGCCTCCTCTGTTGTCAGTGGAGACCGATCGGAATTTTCTGCTTCATCTGTCGTCAGTGGAGACCGATCGGAATTTTCTGCCTCGTCGGTCGTCAGTGGAGACTTATCATTAGTCGTCCCGGTAGGTTGAGATGATGCTGATTCTGCAACTGGGAGTGATGACTCGGTTGGTTCAACGGTTTCAACCGCTGATATTTCAGGGTTGACCTTTGATTGCTGCTGAGTCGGCGATCTGCCTGACTCAGACAAAACCTTAGCCGCAATCTGTCCGATCACTGAACCAGCGGCTAAGACTTGCATCGGCGGAATCGAAGCGTTAAAAAGTGTGCTAACAGCGCCAATACTAGCATTAGCACCAACTTTGCCTTGGCCAATCATCAAAACTCCCGGCCCCAATACTGCACCGGATTCGATTTCTATCGTGCCTTCACAGGCATTGATGATCGTGCCCATCCCCAAACAGGCTCCGGCACCAATCAGAATCCGACCTTTGGGAGAGGCTTGTAAGATGACTCCTAGACCAATTACCGCAGAAGGATCGACGGTGACATCACCAGTCTGGTAAAGCTCGGCGTTATGAACTGCTTGCAGAGGCGGTAAGTACATGAAGATGGAACCACAGCGAGAAAATCTGGAAATAAGCAGTCAGCTTTCAGCAGTCGGCTTTCAGCAGTCAGCTTTCAGGGTTGAGCTTTCAGCTAGGTACAGAGAAAGCTGTACCCTGGTGGCTGACTGCTTTGTCCGGGCTTTCGCATTCGGATATTAAATTTGAGGTTTAACCAGAGAAATTATTGCCCGAATGCGTTCATCCCCTACAGCCCCTACGATCTAGCGAACCGCTGCGGTGGGTCGTTGGATAATGGTTTCCGCCACCCGGCGCTTGGCTTTGGTATCAATCCCTAGTAATCGCACGTATTCGCCGTCATGCTCTTTGAGACAAGCTTCTAGGGCGGCAATCACATCGACTTCTCGTTGGGATTCGATGGGGGAGCAGCTTTGCCAAGAACTGATCTTAAAGCGGCGCACGTCGGTGTGTTCCGTGCCAATGCGATATCCTTGAGCCAGGAGCGATCGCACTTGTTGGATCGTTTCGGCACTCAAGCTGCTGCTACCAACCGAACCATAGCTGCTGGAACTGCTGCCATTGCTGGTATAACTACGGGCACTGGGAGCCGCTGCGGTGGCAGTAGTCGCCACTTTGACCGCTTGATTTGGCCGCTGAATCAGGGTTTCTAGCACCCGACGTTTGGCTTTGGGATCGATGCCAATCAAGCGGACATATTCCCCTTGATGCTCTGCCAGACAAGCTTGCAGTTCTGCCAGCACTTGATCGGCACGAGTTGCTTCAATCAGGGGGCAAGTCTGCCAAGAACTGGTTTTAAACCGACGTTCATCAGCGTGTTCTGTGCCGATCCGATAGCCTTGAGCCAACAGGGAAGTAATTTGCGCCGTAAGATCCTGATTTAAGGCCGCACTAACGCCACCATTGCTGGATGTTTTGGCCACTGCTGGACTTGCGGCACTACCCGTCAAGCTAGGTGCGGTTTCACCGGGTCGTTGGACAACCAATTCCAAAACTCGGCGCTTGGCTTTGGGGTCAATGCCAATCAGACGGACATACTCTCCGGCATATTCAGCCAAAGCCGCTTGTAATTCGGCAACCGCTTGTTGAGGATTCGCCGATTGAATCGGTGCGCCGGTTTTCCAGGAACTGGTCTTAAAGCGACGTTCATCGGCGTGTTCAACCCCCACCCGATACCCTTGAGCGAGGAGCGATCGCACCTGAGAACTAATATCTTGACTTAAAGCGGCACTGCCACCACTGCTGACACCTTGGCTCACACTAGGAGCGGCAGCGGCAGCGGCGGTGAATTTTTGGGGCTGATCGTTGGGTCGTTGAATCGTCAATTCCAAAACCCGACGCTTAACTTGCGGATCAATGCCAATAATCCGAACATATTCCCCAGGGTGATCGGCCACCACTGCTTCCAACTCGGCTAAAACTGCCTGAACTTGTTGTCCTTGAATCGGGGCACCACTGCGCCAGGAGCTAGTTTTAAACCGACGTTCGTCTGCGTATTCAGTACCGATCCGATACCCTTGAGCCAGCAGGGATCTAACCTGCTCTACAATTTCTTGATTCATGCTTGTACTCCCTGTCCAGGCTATTTTCGTCTCTACTTCAGAATCATTTTTCTTATCACTACCAGCTTGCTCACGAATTGGCGCAATACAAGCCTCGCTTTCTGCACAACGGTAGCCTGCCAGCAAAGCCTCATTAATTTGGACAACGTGATGGGCAAATTGTAAGTCGGCTTCTTGAACATCTGGCAGGCGATCTGCTTGTTGCTGATTGGTAATCACTGCTCCTGATGCCACATACTTACCCGGAGGAATTTCCACATCCTGAACTAAGGCGTGCATCATTACAATCGAACCGGATCCCACTCGCGCATTAAAGATAGTCGAGCGAAAACCAATAAAGCAGTTATCTCCCACATAAGCTGGCCCATGAATCAGCGCCATGTGAGTAATACAAGAATTTTTGCCAATCCAGACGGAATAGCTATTGTGATCGTCTCCAATGACTTGGCCTTTCTCTAGACCATGAATCACTACCCCATCTTGAATATTTGTGCTATCACCTATATAGAAAGGAGATCCTTCATCCGCTCTGATCGAAGTTCCCGGGGAAACTAGGACCTGGGCTCCGATCCGAACATCGCCAATTATATTGGAGAAAGAATGCACATAAGCGGATGGATCAATCTGGGGTTCGGCCAAATTTTTTGACCAAGGAGTTGGGGGAGCCGCTCTTTTGCGGACTACCATCGCTCAAATCCTCCTAATTTAACAATCATGTTGTGGTCTGAATATGGATAAAAATGGTGCAATTTTATAAGAATCCTACTTTTACCCCAAAAATCTAACGGTATTGCTCTTTTTTGCTGTACAGCAACCGATTTTCAACCGTTACTGTATCAATGATGGCCACGACTAAAGCATCCACCGGACGCTCCTCGTAACTTCTTTCCTGACGAGCCGCACTGCCACGGCTCACCAGCACCCATTCATCGAAACCTGCCCCGACTAAATCCGCTGCCACTTCATAGTTGGGCAAGGGGTTGCCTTGCTCGTCTATATATTGGAGTAGCAGCAATTTAACTCCGGTCAGGCTTTGTAATTTATGCGTGCCAACGACTGTTCCCCGAACCTTGGCAAGTTGCATTATTTAGAGATTACCGACGAATTGGTGTGTTATAGCTATCGCGGAATTGTGCTACGGCTTCTGTGTACCGAATGGGTAAAACATATTCCAAGTTTTCGTGAGGACGGGCAATAATATGAGTCGAGAGTACCTGACCCCCTTTCACCCGCTGTTTGACGGAATCAACGCCTGCTGATACGGAAGCTTGTACTTCGGAAACATCGCCGCGCACAATAACGGTGACGCGACCTGAACCAATTTTTTCATACCCTACCAGGGTTACCCTAGCGGCTTTTACCATTGAATCTGCGGCTTCCACTACTCCAGGAAAGCCTAAAGTTTCAATCATTCCAACTGCAATGGCCATAGGTTTTTATGCCTTTGTGATCTGTGTGATTTACGAATGTTGACGGATTTGCCCTGCCGGTGTGCAACCATCGATCGGTTGATCGGTCAAAATCAAGGGCAATCACCTGGGTTCGGTTGGGTTCTGTTCCCTCTCCCACCCAGCGCCAGGAATTTGTCTGCGAACAGTTAAACCGCATCATTTATTTAGGCTGGGGTTTGGCGTCATCGGTTAAAAGTTAAGCTGTGGAATGACTTTTCCATCAAGTCGAGGCAGTCGGTAAAAAAAACTGACTTTTTTCGACCAACTGATAACCAATGACAAATTTCTTTAAGGCTTCCAGGATAATGGCAGCCAGCCTGCTTTGGGCGGATTAGTAAGAACGGAATTGTTCTACTTCTTCGGTGTACCGAATCGGTAGAACATATTCTAAGTTTTCGTGGGGACGAGCAATAATGTGGGTGGAGAGGACTTCCCCGCCATTGACTCGATTGGCAGCATCAATTCCCGCAGCGACAGATGCTTGTACTTCGGACACATCTCCGCGAACGATCACGGTGACGCGACCTGAACCAATTTTTTCATAACCGACGAGTGTAACTCGAGCTGCTTTGACCATTGAGTCTGCGGCTTCCACCACTGCTGGGAACCCTCTGGTTTCAATCATTCCTACAGCAATTGACATTCTTGATTTCCTCTCTTATGCGCGAAAATAATTCTGCAACTCAATAATTTTAGGGCAAATTCGTGCCATTAATATTTTTGCAGTAGATGTTTTTTGAGGTAATTAAAAATTAAGACACGCTGATATCCGCTGCCTACCTGACAAAAACAGCTACACAAATCCCATGATTCCTCATAAAAAGCTTGAGGCATTCACTGGAGGCACAATTTTAGACGGGAAAGGCCATCATCTCACTTTAATAAAAAATTTAGCATTCCCATATCATTAGGATATGAAAGCATGGTTCCTTTGACAATATAAATCCTTATGATATTTTTAAATCTACCACTTAATAAAAGTTTATATTACAAGATGCGATCGATCTGTTAAGTTTTATTAAGATTTAACTGCGTTGGTTGATCGTTGGTTTATCAGTGGTCGGGGCGGTGTATTCCCCGATCGCGTCACCGGAAATCGAGGGAAAATTACGACCTAGGCAGGAAGGATCGCATTGCCCACAGATCTGATTTTTCCATCAATCTGGTGCGGAAATCAATGGCTATGACAGCACGGGAAGCCCCGATCTAGTGGATGAGTAGAAACCTCCGTGGTCAAGGTGGTTCCAGGAGGTTCTTTGTGGTGGAGAGAATCTCCTCTACCAAAATTGGGTGATCGGGGGGCGATCGCACCGCTTGCTCCATATCCATGCATCGATCTATCTATACCCATTGATCCATACGGGATGATTAACTTTTGGTCTTAATTCCCGATTACCAGAGGAATTGCTGCATCCTCATATTTCTAGGCAAAACCGAGCGATCATTTTTGGCGCAGTCCTTGACACAAAGCCCAAGACCCCTCAGACTTTCATTTCAGTAGGACAGATGAAACGCTTATACATATAGATCGCTTAGATCTCTCAAGCATACAGCCTAAAAAACCCTCGCTGCTGGTGAGATTGGTTTCGGCTTCTTAAGCTGTCAAAATACTCAGTCTAGTCTTTGGTGACATCCTTAGATGTTTGCATGGATTCATTTTTAGGTAAACATTGATAAATGTTAAATGTTAGCGGTTTAAAAATATGAAATAATTTAAAAAATCACCATTTTTAGGTAAATTTACCAGTCAATGTTTTTGTTAAAGGAGTGATTTCTTGAATCAGTTTATAGTGAATACCTGTTGGTTTATTCCGGTTTATGGCTTAATTGGAGCCATTTTCTCCCTGCCTTGGGCAATCGGCATTATTAGAAGAACTGGGTCACGTCCAGCGGCTTACTTTAATATCCTGATGACCTTATTGGCGTTTTTTCATGGGTCAATTGCGTTTATTCATTCATTGAATATAAGTCCGATCCACCTAGTATTGCCTTGGCTACAAGTGGCAGATTTAAACTTGTCGTTGGCGATCGAAATTTCTCCGGTCAGCTTGGGGGCGATGCAGTTAGTCACGGGTATCAGCTTACTGGCACAACTCTATGCCCTGGGCTATATGGAAAAAGACTGGGCTTTAGCCCGCTTCTTTGGTCTGATGGGCTTTTTTGAAGGAGCGCTGTCAGGAATTGCCATTAGCGATTCTTTATTGCTCAGTTATGGTCTGTTGGAGATGCTGACCCTTTCCACTTACCTGTTGGTCGGTTTTTGGTATGCCCAGCCTTTGGTGGTTACCGCAGCGAGAGATGCTTTCTTAACCAAGCGGGTCGGGGATATCATTTTATTAATGGGCTTGGTAGCACTTTCCACCTACGGAGAAGGACTGACTTTTAGTGAGTTAGAAAATTGGGCAGCTTCATCGAACTTGCCACCTTTGACAGAAACGTTGCTGGGTTTATCTTTGATTGCGGGGCCTTTGGGCAAATGTGCTCAGTTTCCCTTGCATCTGTGGCTGGATGAAGCGATGGAAGGGCCGAATCCTGCGTCGATTATGCGAAACTCGGTGGTGGTGGCTGCCGGTGCATTTGTGCTGATTAAGCTGCATCCGGTTTTTACTTTGTCTCCTGTGGCTTCCGTGGCTTTGGTGGTGATTGGGACTTTGACGGCAATTGGTTCATCTTTGATGGCCTTGGCCCAAATTGATATTAAACGGACGCTTTCTCATTCCACCAGTGCTTATTTGGGTTTGGTGTTTTTGGCGGTAGGTCTTCAGCAGATCGATGTGGCTTTGTTGTTGCTGTTTACTCATGCGATCGCCAAAGCCCTGTTATTTATGAGCACTGGTTCAATCATTCTCACCACCAATAATCAAAATATTACGGAAATGGGGGGTTTGTGGTCGCGGATGCCTGCGACAACTTCTGCGTTTGTGGTGGGTTCCGCTGGGTTGGTTTGTCTGTTGCCCTTGGGGACATTTTGGACTATGCGCCGCTGGGTGAATGGTTTTTGGGAAGTCCCGGCTTGGCTGATTGGCATTTTGCTGTTGGTCAATGCTTTGAGTGCTTTAAATTTAACCCGCGTCTTTCGTCTGGTGTTTTTGGGTGAACCGCAACCGAAAACCCGCCGCGCCCCAGAAATTCCTTGGCCAATGGCGGTGCCGATGGTGTCTTTAATCATCCTTAATTTCTTGGTGCCGCTGATCTTAGACCAATGGCAATTTTTGCTTTCTTGGACTGGCCCTTGGGCGACGAATGCACGACTGCTGAATCAACTAGCTTTACCTCTTTTGATCCTCAGTGGGGCGATCGGTTGTTTGATCGGTTTTATGATTTCGTTGGGACGGGCTTGGGCTAGACCAATGCAAAAGTCTTTGAGATTTGTCCAAGACTTTTTTGCTTATGACTTTTATATTGAGAAATTCTACCGGCTGACGGTGGTGGCCGCCGTGGATCTGTTGTCTAAGATGACTTCCTGGTTCGATCGCTATGTGGTGGATGGGTTGGTTAACTTTGCAGCCCTGGCGACGGTGTTTGGTGGTCAAAGTCTCAAGTACAGCGTTTCTGGTCAGTCTCAGGGTTATATCTTGACGATTATGATCGGCGTTGGTTTGTTGCTGGTGTTTTCCTGGATCGTGGGTAACTAGCAAGCCAATTGGTTAATCCTGTAGTCTTGTTGTTTAATGGAGCGAGAAATTAAGAATGCTCAGTGCTTTTGTCTGGTTGCCGTTAGTGGGCGTGATTGTCCTGAGTTTGTTGCCAAAAACTATTCACCAGAGTGCTTATCGTTTAGTGGCTTTGATTGTGGCGATCGCGCTACTGGTTTGGACGGCACTGTTAGGGTTACAGTTTGACCCCCAGCAATCGGGGATGCAGTTTTCTGAATATTTACCGTGGATTAAACCCATTGGGCTGAACTATCACTTAGGAGTGGACGGACTGTCCTGGCCGATGCTCTGTTTAAACAGTTTTTTGACGGTGCTGGCAATTTGGGCCAGCGAACGCCAAATCGAAAGACCCCGCTTGTATTATGCCTTGTTATTGCTGCTGAATATTGGCGTGTCTGGCGCATTTCTTGCCCAAGATATGCTGTTATTTTTTCTGTTCTATGAACTAGAACTGATCCCGTTATATTTTCTAATTGCCATTTGGGGCGGTCAGCGTCGGGCTTATGCGGCGATGAAGTTTCTGATCTATACGGCAATTTCGGGGATTTTGCTCCTGGCGACATTTTTAGGCGTCGTTTGGCTAAGTGGGGCGAACACTTTTGATTATCAGCCCCTCCGCACCAGCGCTTTACCCTTAGAATCCCAAATTTTACTCCTGGCCGGATTATTAATTGCCTTTGGGATTAAGATTCCCTTTTTCCCCTTGCATACTTGGTTGCCCGATGCTCACGTGGAAGCTTCAACCCCGGTTTCTATGCTCTTGGCTGGGGTGTTGTTAAAACTGGGTACTTATGGGATGTTACGGTTTGGGGTCGGTTTGTTTCCCGAAGCTTGGACATTTCTCGCCCCTTGGTTGGCAACTTGGGCAGCGGTGAGCGCCTTATATGGGACATCTTGTGCGATCGCCCAACAAGATATGAAAAAAGTGGTGGCTTATTCCTCCATTGCTCACATGGCCTTTATCCTCTTAGCCTTTGCCGCAGCCACTCCCCTGAGTTTGGTCGCCGCGATCGCCCAAATGGTTAGCCACGGTCTCATTTCCGCCTTTCTATTTTTCCTAGTAGGAGTCGTTTACAAAAAAACCGGCACCAGAGATGTCAATGCCTTGCAAGGACTACTCAACCCGGAACGCGGCTTACCCTTAATTGGTAGCTTAATGGTTTTAGGGGTGATGGCTAGTGCCGGAATTCCCGGTATGGTGGGATTTATTGCCGAATTTATGATCTTTCGCGGCAGTTTTCCCGTATTTCCGGTGCAGACATTATTCTGTATGGTGGCAACGGGTTTAACAGCGGTCTATTTCTTGTTAATGATTAACCGAGTCTTTTTTGGTCGTCTGTCGCCAATTGTCACCAACTTACCCAGAGTCCAATGGCGCGATCGCCTTCCCGCTTTAGTGTTAATGGTGTTGATTTTTGCCTTTGGGTTGCAACCAAATTGGTTAGTCCGCTGGAGTGAAGCGGGGATTAACTCTTTAATCATCACTCAACCGTCAGTGGTCAGCCCGATCGCCGTCCGTAGCGGTGGGTAGTAGGGGCTGTAGGGGCTGTAGGGGCTGTAGGGGCTGTAGGGGCTGTAGGGGCTGTAGGGGCTGTAGGGGCGACGAGCGCATTCGCCCCTACAATAATCAGGAATTAATCACCGAATGCTTTGCCCTTACATGGCAAAATTGTACATATAATCAGGAATTAACCACCGAATGCTTTGCCCTTACATGGCAAAATTGTACATATAATCAGGAATTAATCACCGAATGCTTTGCCCTTACATAGCAAAATTGTACATATAATCAGGAATTAATCACCGAATGCTTTGCCCTTACCGGGCAATAATTTCTCTTGTTAACCCTCAAATTTAATATCCGAATGCGAAAGCCCTTTTTTAGGGGGGATTGCCCTCTACTTTCTCGATTTGACCATATTGCCTGCTCAAATAAAATAGCGGAATAAATTGCTATGCCCACCTTAAATCTCAAACCTTCTCAACATCTTTTAGCTGAATATATTCACCGCTTAGAATCGGGAGAAGCTTTACTTAAAGATTCTCCCCAAAATGTCACTGAAGTAGTCGGGATTCTGAAAAGTTATGGCATTGTCTTAGATGCTTACTCCCGGAATCTGATCTACAATGCTGACCACCAATTTTTAGTGTTATTCCCCTTTTTCAAATATTTTAATGGGGAAGTTTCTTTGCATAATTTACTCCGTCACTGGTGGCACGATCGCATTAATTTTGAATATGCAGAATATTGTATGAAATGTATGCTTTGGCATGGAGGCGGCGGTCTAGATACTTACGTTGACTCCCCAGAATTTCGCCAAAGGGTAGAAGCCTTGATTCAAGAGAAATTAAAAAGCAATCCCCTGATGCTGACCATTCACCGTCTATTTCCCGAATTTTTGCCGGAACAAATGCGCCAAATGGCTTACTACAGTGCCTTGGGGCAATTTTGGCGGGTGATGAGTGATATGTTTATTGATTTATCTGAATTGTACGATCGCGGCAAAATTAAATCCATTCCCCAAGTGGTAGACCATATCCTCAATGGTTTAGTCGCGGCTGCCAATCAACCGATTACCTACAAAGTTACTGTAGGCGATCGCGTTTATGAAATTATCCCGGAATCGGCGGGTTTAACCTTCCTCATGGATACAGCGGTTCCTTATGTTGAGGCCGTATTCTTCCGGGGAACGCCGTTTTTGGGGACAGTTTCATTCAATGCCCAAGCCTATCAAATTCCCTTCGATCAAAGTATGTTCATGTATGGGGCTTTGTATGCCGATCCATTGCCCATTGGCGGAGCCGGAATTCCCCCGACCTTGTTAATGCAAGATATGCGTCATTTTTTACCGGATTATCTCCATGAAATATACCAAAAAAGTCAACGGGGAGAAGATGATTTACGGGTGCTAATTTGCCAAACATTTCAAAAATCCATGTTTTGTGTCACCACAGCAGCCATTCGCGGTCTAGCCCCTTATCCGTTGGATACCTCTGACCCAGAACAACGAAAAGCCAACCGGATTTATTTAGAAAAGTGGATGGATCGCTTTATCCCCTCTCGGATCCTAGATGCGAATACTTAATCTAGGGTGTAGGGTGTAGGGTGTAGGGTGTAGGGGCAGGGGTGCAGGGGTGCAGGGAAGAGGGAATAATTGATAATTGACAATTGATAATTGATCATGGTCTTTAATTGTCAATTGTCAATTGTTAATTGTTAATTATTCCCCACCCCCCACACTCCGATGGCGGCTCCCCACACTCCCCTCCGCCCCTCCGCCCCTCCGCTCCTCTGCCCGGAAGCAGAACTTGGGAATAAAAAAATTTATCCTGGCTTCATAAGCAAAAATAATTAATAAATAGGTTATAATATACTAGACTCTATATATAATAACCAGGAGAAAAAACATTGAACCAGGCAACACTGCATCAGCTTAGGGTTTTTGAAGCAGCGGCTCGTCATCGGAGTTTTACCAGAGCAGCGGAAGAATTGTTTCTGACTCAACCTTCCGTGTCCATGCAAGTCAAACAATTAGCAAAAGTGGTGGGAATGCCATTGTTTGAGCAAGTTGGCAAACGTCTCTACTTAACTGAAGCCGGTGAACAACTGTTGTTAACTTGTCGAGATATTTTTGAAAGATTGGCGCAGTTTGAAATGACTGTTGCGAATCTCCAAGGACTCAAAGAAGGAAAATTAAGATTAACCGTGGTGACAACGGCTAAGTATATTATTCCTCGTTTATTGGGAGTTTTCTGTCATCGCTACCCGGGAATTGATGTCTCCCTTCAAGTTACCAACCATGAAGTATTGGAAGAACGATTAAGTCAGAATTTAGATGATTTATATATTCTGAGTAAATTGCCAGAAAATTTTGAGGTGACTTCTTACAAATTCCTCGACAATCCTTTAGTGGTTTTGGCGGCATCAAATCATCCTTTAGCCAATGAAAAGAATATTCCGATTGAACGGTTGAAGAATGAGCCATTTATTATGCGTGAACCAGGTTCTGGAACCCGGAAAGCGGTGAAAAAAATCTTTGAAGAACACGGTGTTTCGGTAAAAGTTCGGATGGAGTTGGGCAGCAATGAAGCGATTAAACAAGCGATCGCCGGTGGGTTAGGGATTTCTGTAGTCTCTCGTCATGTTTTAGCCTTAGAAGGGTCTACTCGAAAATTAAAAATATTGGATGTACAGGACTTTCCCATTGAACGTTCTTGGTATGTGATTTATCCCAAAAATAAACAGATTTCTGTGGTGGCTGAAGAATTTTTAAAATATTTAATTGAGGAAGGAAAACAGGTGGTTGAAGAAACGGCAGATTATAATTTTCAAGATTAAAGATTAAACCAAAATGGTTGGGATTGATTCCCGGAACATCTTACTCCCTAAAAACTTATGTTTGATAGGACATACCCAGATTATTGGGTATCATAACCGAGATTAAGCCGAAGTGTTTGACACCTCGGCTTAATTTATAACATTTAAACTGAATTATTAAAAAGAATTAACAAACACAGAAAAATATCGCCGGTTTTCTTGCCAAGTTCTTTTGGGGGGAATAATTTTCGGTGTTAAGATTAATTCCCCCAATTCCATCAATGTCTTGAGTCTTGAGTATATTATGGCATGGCGATCGCTCTGCTGATTTCTGATTAATGATGATCGAGCCACTAATAACCGCGATCGCAGGGATCATTTTCCCGCCTTTTACAGCCCTTGAAGCCCACAGACCCAGAAACCGGGTTTCTTAATTAACTCTTTGCTTTCCGGCAAAAATTGTCGCAGAAACCCGGTTTCTTAAGGGGCGATCGCTAGGTTAAAAATCTTAGATGTTCACCCTCAATTTGCAGCAAATTCTCTACAGTGCCCTGTAACTTTAATTGACTATCTTCTAGATAAATAATCTCATCTGCTCTGACATTAACAGTCGGACGATGACTAATCATGATTGTGGTTTTTCCGCGACGATACTCTAATAATTCATTTAATAAATTTTCTTCACTAATGGGGTCTAACCCTGATGTGGATTCGTCTAAAATTAAGACTGGTGGATCGTTGACAATGGCTCTGGCGATCGCTAATCTTTGCCGTTGACCACCGGATAAATTAGCGCCAAATTCCCCTAATACGGTAAAATATTTGTCCGGGAGGCGATCGATAAATCCATCCGCTTGGGCAAATTGACAAGCTTTGACGATTTCCTCAAAAGTTACATGAGGTGAACCCACTCGGAAATTCTCAATAATACTTCGACTCCAAAACTGCGCTTCTTGGGGAACTAAAATGATTTGTTTTCTGATACATTCTAAACTTAAATTTTGTAAGTTATACGCTCCGACTCTAATTGTGCCTCCCTGCAATTGATATAATCCAGCTAGTAGCTTGACTAAGGTACTTTTTCCACAACCAGATTCCCCAATAATCGCCGTGACTTTTCCTCCTTTAATGGTTACGGTAAAATCTTGAAATAAATCTAATCTGCCCGCATGATGATATAAGAGATTTTCACAGCACACTGGATCATTATCTTGGAATGTCACCCATTCTTTCTGAAAATCTTTATCGGTTTCTGCCGGATAGTCAATCACTGAGAATATCCGTTCAGTCACAACTTTCACTCTAACAATTTCACTAATTAAGCCGACTACTATTTTAATAAAGACAGTAAAATTAACACTCATACTGTTAAAGGCTAAGAGTTGTCCGATCGTCAATTCCTTATGAATGACCAAGGTACTGCCAAACCAGAGTAACACGATGCCACCAATGCCAGAAATAATTTCCGAGAAATTAAAATTGGTGACTCCAATTTGTCCGAGTTTCAATTCTAAATTGGCTAATCGGCCAAACCGACTTTGTAAGTCTTCCCAGAATTGAGGTTCGGCGGTGGTTGTTTTTAAGGTGACGGCCCCTTTGAAACTTTCGATTAAAACGCTATGAGTCTCCCCTTCTAAGATCATAACATCTCTAATTTTTTTTATTAATGACCTCAAAAATACCAAAGATGAGGTAGCACTGCATAAAGTGATTAAGCCAATGACTAAGGTTAATTTAGGACTATAAAATAACATCAGACTTAAAGAAATAATCGCCGTAAAAGATTGAGTTAAGACTCGGACTAAAGATTGAGAAATAAAGAAATTAATTTCTTGAATATCCTTTAAACGGCTGACTACCTCCCCACTGCGATGAGTTTCATAATACTGTAAAGGAAATTTTAATATTTTGCGGCCAAATTCTTTGATTAAGCCTAATTGTATCCGGTTGGAAACCTGCATACTTAAGTTTGATTGGATGACTTGTAAGCCACTACTTATTAAGTTCATTATAATAATGGCGATTCCTAATCCTCTCAGGATGTTTTCTTCGCCTCTAATTAAGACATCATCGGTTAATATTTGAATCATAAAGGGTGAGGTTAAGGCTAACAAACCGAGAACAATATTAATCAGTAAAACTTCTAGTAGAATAAAGGTATAAGGAGCAATGCGCTGAAATAATCTCCCAATTCCTTCGATTTTATCGTTCGGTTGTTGAGCAAAGCGGACTGGATCGGGCTGTAATAACAGGGTAATAAATCCTGACCAATTGTCGGCTAATTCTTGCCGAGTTAGATAGCGTAAACCGACACCAGGATCCGCGATGATATATTTTTTACCTTTTTGTCCATATAAAACGACATAATGATTACCTTGCCAGTAAATGATGGCAGGTAAAGGCGCATTTTTCATTTGATCTAATATTTGGGCTTGGGCTCTGGTGGAACGAGCATCAAATCCCAAACTTTCTGCCCCTCTTCTTAAACCCGTTAAAGTTGTGCCGAGTTGTCCGGTTCCCACGGCTTCTCTAATGCGATTAATGGTAAATTGTTTCCCATAATATTTAACAATTGTGGCTAAACAAGCTGCTCCGCAATCTTCTTCACTATATTGAAGGACAATTGGATATTTTTTCATAAATTAGTCAGACATAAGTTTAACTTCCGAAACTATAATATCTCGGAAGTTATTATTGCAATTATTGCCATTAGTTAATTATACCATAGAGGGGTGTTCAAACTGAATTAACAAAAGTTACAGCCCTCAGTTCTTCTTGAAAAATCCGGCGTAATGTATCTTCATCTAAGGGGAGTTTGGCTTGATCAAGATATTGTCGTAACGCTTGATTCATCATCGTTTGATAACCTTTCCCTTCAGCGTCTCCTTTTTGTCTAAAGGCTTCGAGAATATCATTATCAATATAGATGGTAATGCGAGTTTTACCTTCTTGTGGGATGATTGCACCCCGTTTAGACCGATCAAAATTATATTCCGGTTTCATATTCATGTCTCTCCTTAGCAGTAGCAGGACGGGCAGAAATTAAGCGAATGCTATCACCTCGATAGGTATAGACTACCACTAGCAACCGCCGAAGGTGATCCATCCCCATAATAATAAATCGCTGTTCACCTTGTGCTGATTGATCTTCAAAAGAAATAAGGATCGAACAACACAGCCTCAGCATCAGAAAAACTGACTCCGTGTTTTTGTAAATTGCTTTTAGCTTTTTTAGGATTCCATTCAACTTGCATACATATATTATATGTATTCGGGAGAATTATGTCAATTATGCCTAAATTTATTTAGGGTTTGCTGATGGACACTCCTCACGCCACTTATGCCACTTATGCTGAATGTGGGGATTCTTGGTTCACCGACCCTTCCTATTGGTGTTATTGTAGCATCAAAAGCGAAAGTTAAGGCGCACAACGCATCGCCAATCTGCTTACGCTGAGATTGAGGTCTTCCCGCGCCATGTTTCCGATAAATGACCCAGACATAAATTAAACTTCCGAAACTATAATATCTCGGAAGTTATTATTGCAATTATTGCCATTAGTTAATTATACTATAGAGGGGTGTTCAAAGTTCTGCCGCCCGGAAACGTCCACCCCGGACAAACACTTCTTCTTCAGCGGTCATATTGGTGAATAAAGAATTATTGCGAATGTCTTGGCTGGGTTTTTGGGTGTTGTTGGTAGCGGTGTTCTTAGCTTTCATATTTTTGTCCTCTGTGTTCATTAATTAAGTGGGTTTAAATAATAGTTCTGCCGCACCACCCCGGACAAACACTTCTTCTTCAGCGGTCATATTGGTGAATAAAGAATTATTGCGAATGTCTTGGCTGGGTTTTTGGGTGTTGTTGGTGACGGTGTTCTTAGCTTTCATATTTTTGTCCTCTGTGTTCATTAATTAAGTGGGTTAAAATAATAGTTCTGGCGCACGGAAACGTTGTGTTCCACCCCGGACAAACACTTCTTCCTCAGCGGTCATATTAGTGAATAAAGAATTATTGCGAATGTCTTGGCTGGGTTTTTGGGTGTTGTTGGTGGTAGCGGTGTTGTTAGCTTTCATATTTTTGTCCTCTGTGTTCATTAATTAAGAGGGTTAAAATAATAGTTCTGGCGCACGGAAACGTCCACCCCGGACAAACACTTCTTATAATAGTTCTGGCGCACGGAAACGTCCACCCCGGACAAACACTTCTTATAATAGTTCTGCCGCCCGGAAACGTTGTGTTCCACCCCGGACAAACACTTCTTCCTCAGCGGTCATATTGGTGAATAAAGAATTATTGCGAATGTCTTGGCTGGGTTTTTGGGTGTTGTTGGTGGTAGCGGTTTTGTCAGCTTTCATGGTGTTATTCTCTTGGCTTTTTGGTTTGTTTTATCTTATAGTCATTAATATAATCAATAAAAAAAAATTATCAATCGGGGCATTTACTGAATTTTTTTTAATCATCCCTTCATAAAACCTGATAAATCACCTGGGTTTTGTGAAGTTTTCGTAAAGCATTTGCCTGAAAGCCTTGCCCATATTGAGTTACAGGAAATTCCGTAATGGTACTGAGAAACCCCAACCCTGAATTATTACCGATCGCCCACGATGATGACTTCTTGCCTCCCGTGAGTGGCTGGACAATATTTGGCGGCTTTTTTTTAGTGGGGACAGTGGTCGCTGCTTTTACGGTATCTGCTTTTACTCCTTTACCTGTCACCGTGAAAGCCCCAGCAGTGGTGCGTCCCACAGGAGAGGTTAAGCTGGTGCAAGCCCCCACCGAGGGGACTGTCACCGAGATTAATATTAAAGAAAATCAGACGGTGACTGAAGGAGAAACCCTGGTGGTTCTGGATACCTCTCGTGTCAGCACTCGTCAGTCCCAGCTAGAAATCAGTATTGACCAAATTGAACAGCAATTAGAACAGGTGTCAGGACAGTTGGCGAACTTAAATCTGCAACTGAATGCGGAAACCGAAAGGACGAACCGGGCGATCGCGGTTGCGGAGGCAGACCATCTGCGGATGCAAACAGAACATAGTGAACGGCGTTTAACCGTTGAAGCGCAAGTGGATGAAGCGAGAGCAAATTTGCTGATGGCTGAGGAAGAATGGCAAAAAATTCAGAGTGATATTCAAGCTTATGAAGCGTCTTTACGGGCTAGTGAATCGGCTTTAAAAATTGCTCAAGAAAAGCTGAATCGCTACCAGCCTTTAGCCGAATCCGGTGCATTAAGTAGAAATCAATTAGAAGAAGCCCAATTAGCTGTTGAACAACAAGAAGAAGCCGTAGCCGAACGTACTGCATTATTGGCAGGGCAAAAACAAACTGCACTGCGTCAGACCAAAGCCATAGAATCGGCTGAAGCTCGTTTACAAGCCGCCTTAGCTGCGGCTAATCCTAGTGATGGCATGGTGACAATGGCAGCGGAAAAAATTGCTCAGGAAAAAGCCACAGGAGCCGGAACTTTAGCCCGATTAAATCAAGAGCAAAACAGTTTATTCCAACGTCAAAGTGAACTGGAAAAGCAACTAGAGAGCGATCGCCAAGAATTATTGCAGGTGGAGCACGAACTCCGGCAAACCGTTGTTTCTGCACCCATATCCGGGACAATTCTCAAGTTAAATTTGCGAAATCCCAACCAAATTGTCAGAATAGGAGAAGAAATTGCTCAAATTACCCCGAATGATACTCCTTTGGTGATTAAAGCCAGAATTGCTACTCAGGATATTGGTAAAGTGAAAGTTGGCCAAAAATCACAAATGCGGGTCAGTGCATATCCTTATCCTGATTATGGAATTTTACCCGGAACTGTTAAGACGATTTCTCCCGATGCCATTATCCTCCAAAATTCCGGATCTAATCTAATCCCTCCTTATTATGAGGTGACAATTGAAGCGGACGAGTTCTATTTAAAAGATGATCCCAAGAATGCTTTATTGTCAGGAATGGAAATTCAGGCGGATATTATTGCTCAAGATGAGACGGTGTTAAAGTTTATTTTACGGAAAGCTAGGTTATTGACTGATTTGTAGGCAATTCGGGGGGAAACCAGAAACGGGGACCCAGAAACCGAGACCCAGAAACCGGGTTTCTTAGAAAATTCTTTGTTAAAAAACCAAAATTGTCGCAGAAACCCGGTTTCTTTTTCGCAGGCAACAATCATTAATGGTAATATTAAAAGTGGCTTGATGCTATGATTAAAGGCTGAATACTGAAACCTAAATATTGTGATTAAAAATAGGCAGCAGAAAATGAGCAAAAAAATTATCGGCATGATTAGCAGTTACCCCAAACTTAATCCCAGTGCAGCGGATTGGTTATGGCATCAAACCCCTAATCCATTTGGGCAGTGGGGTAATGTGCAAATGTTGGCCCCGCATCCTCAGCCAGATTTTTTACTATTTTATAACTTTTTTACTTGGCCAAGTCGTCCCGAATATCCTAAACCTTGGTCTTATTTAAAAGCGCCACAAAAAGAAAAACGCTATCAACAAGAACTGGCAGAAATGCAAGCCAAATTGCGGGGAGTTCCCAAAGAACGCTGTATTTTTCTTTGGCGCGAACCGCCTCTTGATGAAGTGTTGCCGCGCACCATTCGCCACTATCAATCTGCTAAAAAATATTGTGCGTATATTTCTGGTCCTGATGACTATGCCCCGCAACCGGATTATATGCCAGCAATTTGGTATCTGTTAAATGAATTTCGGGATTTGAATGACCTAGAATCGCCGGAAAAAACTAAACCTTGTAGTTGGATTGTTTCCGGGGTAAACCGGGCTGTAACTCATCAAAAACGGTTTGACTTCATGCAGTCTTTAGTCAATTCTCAATTGGATGTTGATTTATATGGTCGCAATTTGCCCGACTGGACTAAATCTTGTGGCAGTTTGGGCAATAAGTGGCATGGTATGGCTCCTTATTATTATAATCTGACTATAGAAAATTATGCGGAGAATGATTGGTATGTGACGGAAAAGTTATGGGATGCTTTATTATGTTGGTGTTTACCGATTTATTACGGGGGAACCGCCCCTGATAAATTATTGCCTCCGGGTAGTTTTCTCCGGTTGCCCAGTTTGGATGAAAAAGGCATTCAATTTATCCAAGAAGTGACGGCAACTCCCGATGCTTGGTATGAGGCTAAAGAGGCGATCGCCGAAGCTAGACAAATTGTGATCCACAAGTTAAATTTATTGGAATGGTTATCCAATTTTGTGGCAAAATTTTAACCAATTAAAATCGATTGAATTGATGTAATTTAAAATAACCAAAAACAATGAAAAATCAATTATTTTCAGGGAATAAAAAAAATCTAGGGGCGAAGCATTCGGGGAATAAATTTTTGGCTTTTTCCCAGAGATTATTCGCCCGAATGCTTCGCCCCTACCAAATTCTACTAATTTTATTGACGCCGCTGATTATTTTTATCGGCAATGGTTGCGCCTTAGAAACAACGGCGATCGCGGAAGCGTTGCGTAGCAATTTCGCGGATTCTGGAATTTATGCACATTATGAACAGCGGACGGTTCACGACCCTGACGGCATTGGCAAATTTTACATGGGTCGAGAAATTGCTCAAGTTATGGGACACCGAGGGGCTGGTTGGTTAGAAAGATCCAGTCGAGAAACCGAAGAACAGCCGCAAAAACTGATTAATGCCCTTGATTTGCAACCGACAGATATTGTCGCTGATATTGGGGCGGGAACGGGTTATTTTAGTTTTAGAATTAGTCCTTTAGTTTCTCAGGGCAAAGTGCTCGCGGTAGATATTCAACCAGAAATGATCGACATTCTGGAGTTTCTCAAAAAAGAAAATAAAATTGAAAATGTCCAAACTATTTTAGGCACCGAAACCAATCCTAACCTACCCGAATATACGGTAGATTTAGCCTTAATGGTGGATGCTTACCATGAGTTTGCCTATCCCAGAGAAATGATCGAAGGAATTATTCAGGGGATGAAAGTTGGTGGCAGAGTAGTTTTGGTGGAATATCGGAAAGAAAATCCCTTGATTATGATTAAGCCATTACATAAGATGACCGAAGCACAGGTGAAGAAAGAAATGCAAGCGGTGGGTTTGGTTTGGCGAGAAACTAAGGATATTTTACCGCAGCAACATTTGATGATTTTCGAGAAAACCAGTTAGCCGGTTTAATCTGAAAAATGTTTAATCGTTCTGTGGTTGTTCTTGTGGTTGATAACTGGCAATGACCCGACCTGCACCCCGCAAAATGCCATAATAATGTTGGGTGACGCGATCGCCTTCTGGGGACAAAACATCGATCGCAATCCCATTTCGCCCGTTTTCCCGACCGGAACTATGAATATAACGTCCTTCACCTAAATACAAACCCACATGGGTAATTTTTACCGCCGAACCAAAAAACACTAAATCCCCCGGTTGCAACTCCTCCAGAGAAATTGCTTGAGTAAAAGCAGCTTGTTGGTAAGCATCTCTAGGCAATTGAATGCCCACACTAGCAAAAGCCGCTTGCATCAATCCCGAACAATCATAATTTGGCCCAACAGTTCCCCCCCACAGATAATAATTCGGTTGCTGCATAGCCGCTTGAGTAAAAGCGATCGCCCCAGGCAGTCTGGCTTGAATTTCATCGGTGGATAAAATCGGTGGCTGATAAACTTCCTCCGTCGGTTTCAGGTGGATGATGTCATCACTTTTTAACCAACCCGGATAGTCATCTTCACAAAGTTGTACTTTAATTGGTCGATCATTTTTTAGATCATTTTTTAGATCATCTAAGCGATCCACCTCTGGGAGTACAATTCGCACAAGACGACCCGCTGCTGCTTGGGTGGCTAAAGATTCGCAGTTGGGAGAATCATAGAGATTCAGATTTATCTGACAGCGATATTGTTGTTGTCTGTTATGCATCTGTAGGCGATAGGGTGGGCAATGTTTACCCTACTAAAATTATCGTGAATTTACTTTCTTATGACATTTTTTCGTAAAGATCAAACACTAGAAAACTTGGGTAGTCGCATTTTAGAGGCGACTTGGGCGCAATTCCCCGAATTAGCCCGCAATCAAATTGCTATGACTTGGATTGTTTACGATCCTCCGGTTCCCGTCAATACCGGCGGGGCTTTGAGTCCACAAGCGTTTTGGAGTCATCCCATTCGGGGCTTTAGCTATCGTGGGAGCGATCGCATCTATCCCGCGAGTATTGTCAAACTATTTTATCTGGTGGCCGTGTATGAATGGCTGGACAAAAACATGATTACCCCGTCAGCGGAACTACAAAGAGCCGTGCGGGATATGATCGTTGACTCCAGCAATGATGCCACCAGTTTAGTCGTGGATATTTTAACCGGCACCACCAGCGGCCCGGAATTACCCCCTGGCCCATTGGAAACCTGGAAATCTCAACGCAATATTGTCAATCGTTATTTCAAGTCTCTGGGATGGCCCGAACTTGAATCGGTGAATATTAATCAGAAAACCTGGTGTGATGGCCCCTATGGTCGAGAACGAGCCTTTCTCGGCGAACTAATGGAAAATCGGAATATGTTAACCACCGATGCCACCGCCCGTCTGATGCATAGTATTTTAGGCGGAGTCGCCGTTTCCTCTGGGGCATCACAAGCGATGATGCAACTAATGAAACGTAGTCTCGATCGCGAAGATTTAGTCGCCGACCCGGAAAATCAAGTCACAGGTTTTCTCGGTGGGGGTTTGCCCCTAGAGGCAAAACTCTGGTCAAAAGCTGGTTTCACGAGCCAAGTTCGCCATGATGCGGCGTATATTGAGTTACCCGATCGCCGTCCTTTCTTGCTAATTGTCTTTACCGAAGGCAAAGCCCAAAGTAAGAACGAAGCCATTTTGCCATTTGTCTGCCAACAGGTGAATACCGCAATGGCCGAAGTCTAAGCGGTTCATAGTTTAAATCATGGTTTAAAGCAGACATAAAAAAACCCCGACTCATTGTGAGCCGGGGTTTTTCAGTGCTTATTTTACGGAGAGGGAGGGATTCGAACCCTCGGTACGGAGTTACCTGCCGTACAACAGATTAGCAATCTGCCGCTTTCAACCCCTCAGCCACCTCTCCAGGCTGACCGTAAATTATCATAGCACAAGATTTGGAAAAGCGATCGCTTAATGCCAAAAAATTTTGCAGATTTTTTTTCCGGCCTTGCGGAATGGGCTTCTGGAGCGGAGAATGCGGCGTCGGAGCGGCGGAGCCGAGGATTAGACTATAACAAATAACCAACAACAAATAACCAACAACAAATAACTAACAACAAATAACCAACAACAAATAACCAACAACAAATAACTAACAACAAATAACCAACAACAAATAACCAACAACAAATAACCAACAACAAATATTTTTTGTCAGCAAATATCTATAATATTGAGCATATTTTATGTGACTAATCTAACTTTTTCTGGTACTATAAGCATAATTGGTTCTATAAAATTTGGTCATCAAACGCAATAAGTTAAATCCAGAGAATATCTGAAGAAAATATTAAATTTTTTAAAAGAAATTATTAAATCTGAATTTACTACAGACTCCGATCGTAAAGTGTTTGTTTAGTTTATTCTCAACAAAGAAAGTTGATTAATTCAGTGGGAACTGTATGAAAACTCGCAAAAGAATTGGAATTCTGACCAGTGGTGGAGATTGTCCTGGATTAAATGCGGTCATTCGTGCGGTGGTGAGTCACGCCACCCTGACTTATGATTGGGAAGTGCTAGGAATTGTCTACGCTACTCAGGGTTTAATTGAGCGGAAATCGGTGGTGTTAAACGTCCACGGTCTGGACTTAAGAGGAATTGATCCTTTGCTGAGTGCCGGTGGTACGATTTTGGGATCAATTAATAAAGGAGATACGGAAGCGAATGCGGATCAAGTAATTGCGGGTTATCGAGATTTAGGTTTGGATGCCTTGATTGGAGTTGGTGGTGATGGCAGTTTAGCGATTTTATCTCAACTGGCCGCTAAAGGAAATTGGAATCTGGTGGGAGTGCCGAAAACCATTGATAATGATGTGGCCCTGACTGAAAGATCCGTGGGATTTGATACGGCGGTGAATACCATTGTAGATGCTTTGTATCGCTTGACCTTTACGGCGGCAAGTCACGATCGCGTCATGGTGGTGGAAGTGATGGGCCGAGATGCCGGTCATTTGGCCTTGCACGCGGGAATAGCCGGGGGCGCCGATTGCATTTTATTGCCGGAAATTCCTTACTCGATTGAAAATGTTTGTAAGAAAATTTCTGAATTGAGCGATCGCTGGGGTCGGAAATTCGCGATCGTGGTCGTCGCGGAAGGGGCGAAAACCTCTGCTGGGGAATCTCGTTATTATACCGACTCTCACGGTGAACTCCGGCTGCGGGGAATTGGTGAATATGTGGCTGATGAAATTTGCCGGGTCAGTGGCAACTCAATCGAAGCCCGAGTCACGGTGCTCGGTCACGTCCAACGGGGTGGGGTGCCTTCGGCATTCGATCGCCTCCTCGCTACAGCGTTTGGCAAAGCAGCAGTGGATTTGATTGCCGAAGAGCGATACGGACGGATGGTGGCTTGGCAAAATGGAGAGGTGGTCAGTGTGTCACTGGATGATGTCTTCCACAAAGGCACTCAGCCAGTCAATCCCGATTCTGGTTTAGTGCATACTGCCCGCGCATTAGGCATTTATATTGGTGATTTGCCTGCGGTCAAGTGAGGCGATCGCACCTCAACCCCGATAAAATTGAGGTTCATAGCATAGAGGATAGAGGATAGAGAATAGAGGATAGAGGAAAGAGGATAGAGGAAAATTTCTTTTCTCTTTTCTCTTTTCTCTTTTCTCTTTTTTCTTTTCTCTTTTCTCTTTTCTCTTTTCTCTTTTCTCTTTTCTCTTTTCTCTTTAGTGGTGACGAGGAAGCATCAGTCGCCCCGCTTTCATTGCCAAAATATAACCAGTAATTAAAATATATCTAATATGTAATCTAAATTATATACTTATGCCAGTCAACAAACTGTCATAGGAAATTGGGCGACCTATTTCCCATAGGAAATACTGGAGAAAACAGATAATTTTTTGAGGGGTTGGGGAAGATACGGATAAATTCTTTTAATTTAGTTCAGTTAATCTAGTTCAGTTAATCAAATTCCCTCAAAACGCAATTTTCTTCTCATTTTTTCACTTCCAGGAAAGAACCTATGAAAACAATTGTGGCGCAAAAAGATACAAATGCTTGGATTTTTCAGGTTTGGGCTTCTTTTATGATTGCCATATCGAGCATGACAGTGGGGATCTTCTATCTACCTGTGGATAACTGGATTAAAGGTTATATGGGCATGGGTTTAGTTTTTACCATAGGGTCATCATTTAGTCTGGCGAAAACGCTTCGGGATCAAAAGGAAGCTGAGAACATATTAGCGAGAGTAGATGAAGCGAGAGTAGAAAAAATCTTAGCCGAACATAGTCCACTGAAATAAAGTTTTGAATTTTTTGAATCGGTAGATAGAAAAAAACCGGGTTTCTTCAAGAAACCCGGTTTTTATTTTGAATTAACTAGACTTTCGTCGTTTAGACTGTTGTTTTTTCCGACGTTGACCGATCGCCGACGCGGCTTTATCCATCGGAAAACCGAGTGGCATCACCACCTGATATTGACGTTCGGCTTCGAGTTCTTTTAACTCCGTATAATCAACCCAATGGATACAATCAACCGGACAAGTATCAATGGCTTCTTGAATCAACTCTTCCGGGTCCGCATCTTGGCGAATTACACGGGAACGACCATAATCAGGTTCAATGTAAAACGTATTTCGCGCTACATGGGAACAATACTTGCAACCAATACAAGTTTGTTCATCCACATATACCCCTTTTTGGCGGAGGGTTCCGCCTAATTCCGGTTCCAGTCCAGACCGTTCCGGGGCATCGCGAAATACTCCCCCTAACTCTGGTTCAAAACCAGACCGTTCGGGTGTTTCCTGGGGTTCATGGTCAAAAAACTCAGCCATTAGCTTGCCCAGCGTTGCAACACCAGACGGATGGAACCATCCGCTTGCTTTTGGGTTTCCGCTACTTGAAACCCTTGCTTGGCAGTTTCATTCATCACCGTATGGTAGGCATAACGTTGGGTGACTTGATTTAAGAAACCATTCACCGTTAAATTTTGCTGCCAATATTGCAAATCAGCAACTAATTCATATTCTTGGCCATTCCAACGGAAGCCAATGTCATAACCATTGTCTTGGGCGATCGCAATTTCCGCCTGAGTGGTTTGACCGCGATAGCCTCGCACTTCTCTTGGGCCAGATTTCCAGTCGATCCCCAAATCCGATAAAGCAGACTCCAAAGAGGACAGGTTGCGGATTTGGGTTTTAATTTGGCTGAAATGAGACATAGTGAGTTGGTTTTTAATGAATGGAATCTAAATGGACAACACTGAACAAATGAAGCAATCGATCCGTAGACCACGGATTCAGAAGAAAAATCACCAATCGCTATAAGTTGCTACGTTGATCGCTGACGTTGACTGTTGCACCACAGGAGCAAAAAATTCTGAAGTCGTTTGTTGACTGAGAACTACTCCTAATTGGGCTTCCAGTGCAGCGGTGACTTCTGCACAAGAAGAACCGACAATGCCAGTCACTTTCTCGACCACTCGGCCATCGGGATAAATGACAAATTCTAGTTCTTCCATAAGTTTGGCTGAGTAAAGTGATATTATTGGCCGCCCTCGTGCCATTGAAATGCTCTCCGAGCGAGTCTCCGGGGTATTTCCGGTCAATGACTGGCCGCTTGGCTGGTCGTAATATCAATTGAGATCGATTGAGATCAATTGAATCACAACCCCGGATTTCTTAACAATACTTATTATTTAGGAGAGCGATAAAGGATTATTTGTCAAGTTTGGCGCAACTTCCCGATCGCGTCAAGGTATCGCGAAAATCTCTCAGCAACTTCCCGATTCCGCTTCGATCGGATCGCTCTTCGACCGAATCGCCAAATTTACTTACAAATTTCCTTGACGAAGATCCCCTGCCATGTTTCGCGGTACACAGCCAGAGTGATAATAAGAGTCTGTTCAATTTGATTATCTGTGCCATGACACAAGAGCATCTCACCAATAACATCAACCAAAAATCTCCCATCCGCGTCGGACTATTGGGCTTTGGGGGACTGGGACAAGCCGCTGCCAGAATTTTAGCCGCCAAACGGGAAATGATTTTGGTGGCGATCGCCGATAAACACGGCTATGCTTACAACCCCGAAGGCTTAGACCCAGACCAATGTATGGCCGCGTACCATCACCAAGGGTCTGTGGGTTATCTGGAAGCCGGGGGAATTTTGTCCCACAATAGTATTGAGGAGTTAATCTCTAGCGCCCCGGTAGATGGTTATTTCCTGGCATTGCCGAATTTGCCCAATACTTTTATGGCATCAGTAGCCCAGCAATTTATGGCGTCCGGTTGGCGCGGGGTGCTGGTGGATGCCATGAAGCGCACCAGTGCTGTAGAACAGTTACTCGCACTGAAGGCGGATTTAAGCGCGGCTGGGATTACTTATATGACGGGTTGCGGGGCAACTCCTGGGTTATTAACGGCAGCAGCAGCATTAGCGGCGCAAAGTTATACAGAAATTCATAGCGTTAAGATTACGTTTGGGGTGGGGATTGCTAATTGGGAAGCTTATCGGGCAACCATTCGCGAAGATATTGCCCATATCCCCGGTTATACGGTCGATCGCGCTATGGCTATGACTGACGAGGAAGTGGCAGCCCTACTCGATCGCACTGAGGGCAAAATTACTCTGGAAAATATGGAACACGCCGACGATATTATGTTGGAATTAGCGGGAATTTGTCCCCGCGATCGCGTCACCGTGGGCGGAGTGGTAGATACTCGCAATGCCAAAAAACCTTTGAGTACCAATGTGCAAATCACTGGTCGAACTTTTGAAGGGAAAATTTCTACCCATACCTTTACATTAGGGGATGAAACCAGCATGGCGGCCAATGTGTGCGGCCCGGCTTTTGGCTATCTCAAAGCTGGAATTAATTTACAGCAACGGGGAATTTACGGTTTATTTACCGCAGCGGAAATTATGCCCCAATTTGTGAAATAGGACTGATATATCAATGTAGGGTGGGCAATATTGCCCACCCTACTATCTACTACTATCTACGGATATTCAATTAAGGGAAGAAACTTCCATTTTCCTGAATAAATAGTATCGGGAACCCGCAAGCAATAAGCGGCAGGAATTACCTCAACTATCAACCAATTGAACATATCTCTTTTGGCGGCAGAAAAACCAGAAACCGCATCTCCAGTCAGCGCATAATATAAAGTATCCAAAACAGCGATGTAGGCATTCTCAGAAGCCAGACTGTTTAAGGTGGCATACAAAATATTATAGGCTTCCCCGGACGCTTGATGTTTGCCAATTTGCTCTAAATCAGAAAAAACCATATTTACGAAATTATCGGGAACTTCTACGCCACTTTCCAGCCACAAGAGAACTTGCTTTTCTACCCTGGGAAAGATTTGGTCATCAGGAAAGTAATGTTTGATGGTTGCTTCAGCGGCTAATGCTATTGTCCAGGCGATATAAACATACCTTTTATGTGTCGTGTCCGTGTTGGGTATGCCCAAGGTTTTGAGAACTTCTTCAATGGCAGATTCTAAATCATCCTCCCCACCGCGATCGTATAAATCAGGATAGGATCGATTCCAGACTTCTTGGAGTATTTTGGTCAGTTCTTCTGGCCCGTTAAACCATTGAGGTAAACGGAATTCTCTGTAGTAACCTCTGGAAAACTTTTTTAAGCTAGGTTCTGCGGTTTTAATTTTTTGCATCATGGTTTTATTTAACTCCTTATGTGTAATTAATATGTGTAATTAAGAATTTAGTTCTTTGAACTATCAAGCCTGTCTATTCCATATAGCAATTGTCATAGTTATGAACTAGAAAAAAAACTGTCATTCCCGCGCCGGCGGGAATCCAGAAAACCTCTGTAATTCGGAGAATAACCGCTATATTGACTAGACAGGGTTTATTGCATCTAACTATTATAGGTTTATGGGTATAAGCGATCGTAGAAAATAATCACTCTAATATTTGGAAATCTCTGATTAAATTCATCTCCAGTTAAGTAACAGCCCGAACAGGTGTCTCTTTCTGTATATAGGTAGAGAATTCCCTCCAAATCATGCGGTAAATTAGACTCTTGAATTTTTGCCGCGATCGCATTGAACAATTTATACTCCGCATGAGCGTCATTATAATACTCTCCTTGTAAAGCTTTATCGAGCCTTGGATGAAACCACTGGGGCGGTCCACCATTCTCACCCGGAATATTTAGCGGAGATTTTTTGCTAGTTGCCTCAAACCAATATATTTGCTTGGGATTAGAAAAAATTTCTAGTCTAGCAACCGCCACATTGCCATCAGACTCTGGAACGGCGGTTATCTTATTTATTCTCGGTGGAATATGCTTTTGTCTTACCTGCTGAACCTGCGCCCGCAGCGCCTCAGCAATTGTCTGGTATTCAGCCGGAATACCTTCGTTTCCGTAATGCTCGTTCATATATTTTTTTGTCCATATAACTTCCTTTATATCAATAATCTGATATTATAGCTCAAGCTTGTAGAAAATGCTCCAGGCTTTAAGATTAACGTTTTTTTGATAGGCTGGGCAGGTATAATCACGATTATAGGCGATCGCGCCGAATATAAACCGCCGAATATTAATCATATTGCTTAACAAATAGGGCGATCGCGATGGTAAGTTAATTGTGGTGGGCAATATTGCCCACCCTACAAATGTTAGTGGTGGGCAATATTGCCCACCCTACGAATGTTAGTCAAATTTTAGTCAAACCAGCGTCGGTGATTTTGTGAGATATGAAAACTCTCGAATATATCCTCAGTCCTTATGATTACTCTCAATTTATGGCGGAAAATTGGACAAAGAAAGCCATCCATATTTCCGCTGGGGGTAATCCTCGATTCGATCGCCTCTTCTCTTGGCAGCATTTAAACTATTTACTCAGTTATACCGACTTAGATAGCAATGACATTGACCTAATTTTAAATGGCAAAATTGTCAGTCGGACGGAAGTGGTCAGCCCCCAGGAAATTTTTCACCCAGGCAAGTTACTTAAGTTTTTACAAAAAGGGGCTACGTTAAAATTTAATAACCTGCAAAAACGAGTCCCCGAAATTGCCGAATTTGTCTCGGAACTGCGCTATGAAATTGGCTACAGCAATCTCACGGTTAATGCTTATTCTTCCTTTCCGGGAAAACAAGGGTTTGTCAGTCATTATGACCCTTATGAGATTTTTATTCTCCAAATTGATGGGGCAAAACAGTGGAAAGTTTTTCCCGAAACTTTACAATATCCCTTAGAAAGTCAGCCGTCAATGTATTTTGAACCTCCAGCGGCAAAACCTTATTTAAATACGGTGTTGGAACCGGGCGATGTGTTATATTTGCCCAAGGGACATTGGCATTATGCGATCGCTGTGGGTAAGCCCTCATTACATATTACCTTGGGCATCCACTGCGCCACCGGCATTGACTTCTTAGAATGGGTAGTCAACCAATTAAAACAATCCCCAGATTGGCGAAAAAATCTGGCATTTCCTACAGAAAATTATGGGAAAAATATTAAAACTCAGCTATCTGCATTATTAGAAAAATTAGGAGAACATACCGCTAATTCTGATTTACCTGCGGGATATATTTATGATTTGATGACCGCAGCCCATCCGGTGAATACTTACGCATTACCCCAACAAACCGGATTCAATATATTTCCCAAAGACATCAATACTCGCTTTAGAATTCCTACCTGGCAACGAGTGATTATTTCCCAAGTTTCTGAAACCGCGTATAAAGTCAAATGTTGGGAAAAAGAAGTGATTCTGCCAGAGGTAAATCAAGCATTTCTGGAAAAACTTTTTAGTTTAGAAATGTTTACCGGGAAAGATGTGATGCTTTGGTTGCCAGATTTAGCCTGGGAAGATGAAATTATGCCAATTTTATCCAGTTTAGTCCAAGAAGGGATGATTTTTGTAGACTCTAGTAACCCGGTTGAAGAATATCTTCGCCGAGAAGAAGACTTAGAAACTTGGGATAATTAAGTAGGTGAACATAATTAATTGCACTTTTCGTTCCCCGCCGATAGGCTGTGGATTCCCGCCTTCGCGGGAATGACAGTTTTTCTTCTAATGGGGTCTGTGGTGCATTTATTTCTGCCCACCTACTTAAATTATTGTTATTGGTTATTTTATTGGTTATTGGGCAGGGATTATTTGGCTGTTTGTCGGATAAAGTGATTAATAACTAATATTAATCACTTTTTTTGTTGAATATTGCTCGGTTTTTCTAACTTATTCACCGAATTTAGCGTTGCTTCATCTCGGTAAATTCGCTTTAGATGAGTCACGCTAGTGACTAACATGGTGACTAACAATTCTAACTTATGAATTTGTTGGGGTTCGGGTCGATGATTAAATTTTCCAGCTAAAATATTAAATTCTGCTTGCAGGCGATCGATAGATTTTAATAAGTCGGCAATCACTTCTGTTTCTTGCAGTTGGGCAACGCTTTCGTTTAACTGGGATACGACTCTTTTAATTTTAGAAAGTTGCGCGGCTTCTGGTCTAGCGATAAATTCTTGAGTGAGGTTTTCTACTTTACTAGACATAATCATGTGTCCTTCTTGCAAATCTTTCACATCTTTGACCAATAACTTGATCCAAGGCAAAATCACATCACGGTGTTTTTGTTCTAACTTTTGAAAATTTTGGTAAAATTTTTCATACTGTTGGCTGTCTAGGCGAGGTTGATTGGCGCAAATGCGGCAATTTGGGCGTAAAGGGATTCAATTTCATTTTCTAGGTTGGTGATATCCAAGGGTGCGGAAATATGGCTAATTTATTCCCGAATTACATTCAATTCGCCGGATAAATTTTGATAAACTGTTCTGGCTAAAGATGCCGATTTATTTTCTAAAATGCTGAGGGAATCTTGCAGGTCTTGGATTTGTTCTTGGATTTCTGATAGGTTAATCTCAGCCGCAGGAAGACGGCTGGGAAATTGTGCTAAAATATCCTCGTAGTAATGATTAATATGATCTTCTAAAAGATGGTATTCTTGTTGATGTTGTTTGGCAAGGCGTTGGCGATTAGTTAGGTTGAGGACGATCGCTAAACTTAAAGGAGTGGTGACATAAGCAATATTCTGTCCGGCGATCGCCACAACAGTTCCCACGACCGATCCTGCCGTTGCTACATATTCCGCCAGTTCTAGCCAGTGAAAACGAGTAAACATAGTGTTAAATTGTGGTCGATCTTTTGATCCGAAACTCATATTACTGCTATTGAGATATTAGGAACAGAAGTGTAAACATCAAAAATGGGTGACTTGCGATCGACTGAGGACTGACACCCCCCAAGCCCAAAAAGCTGAAAAAATTGGCTTACAGCGGTTTCGCCCCTACTGAACGACGGTAGGGCGAAGCATTCCGTAGGGGCGAAGCATTCCGGTATTTAATTTAATATTTTCAGCATCAAACTTCTGCCGGAATGCTTCGCCCGTACAATATTGTAGGGGCGATTCGCGAATCGCCCCTACGGAATGCTTCGCCCCTACAGATATATGTGGTTTTCTCGCGGAGAAAATTGGCTTAAAAGCGTCAGCCCGGAAACTGACAAATCGCCTAAAATAAATTAACGATTATTCCAGCTTATCTTATTACTTGTATATTTTTACTTGTATATTTTTATCAATGTATCTGGGAATAGATTTTGGTACTTCTGGCGCTAGGGCTGCGGTCATTGATGACGAAAATCGGATTTTGGCTGCGGCTGAATATGCTTTTCCGTCGGGACAAGGAGTTTCTGAACCCTTATCCGCTTTGTGGCAAAGGGCATTGTTTTCCCTGTTGGGGCAAATTTCCCCAGAAATTCGTCTTTCCCTTCAGCGAATTTTGATTAATGGTACGTCCGCTACGGTGTTATTGTGCGACTCCCAAGGGGAACCTGTCACCGAACCGCTGCTATATAATGATAACCGGGCGATCGCGGTAATAGAGAGTTTAAAAGAAATCGCACCTGCCAACCATTCTGTTATTAGCGCCACTTCTTCTCTGGCAAAACTGCTGTGGTGGCAGAAAAACCTCAACCATTTAGACTTTTCTAATTTATATTTTCTGCATCAAGCGGACTGGCTGAGTTTTTTGCTACATGGGCAACTGGGAATTAGCGACTATCACAACACCCTGAAACTGGGCGCTGACCCGGAAACCCTCTGTTATCCCCAATGGTTATTAGAGGGTTTGAACCAAATATTTGCTGATGTACCCCCAAATTTACCTAAAATTCTCCAGTCTGGCTGCCCTATTGGTGCAGTGACCGCCGAAATAGCTGAGAAATTTAACTTATCAAAAAATTGCCTAGTTTGTGCGGGAACTACTGATAGTATTGCCGCGTTTTTGGCGAGTGGGGCGAACCAACCGGGGCAAGCAGTCACGTCTCTCGGTTCTACTTTGGTCTTAAAGTTGCTAAGTTATACCCGTGTTGATGATGCCCGCTATGGTATTTATAGTCATCGGTTGGGGAACTTGTGGTTAACGGGTGGGGCTTCAAATACGGGTGGGGCGGTGTTGCGGCAATTTTTTACCGATGAACAATTGACCGAATTGAGCGATCGCATTAACCCACAACAAGTCAGTCCTTTAGATTATTACCCGTTAATTACGCCCGGAGAAAGGTTTCCCATTAATGACCCCCATTTATTGCCTCGTCTCGACCCTCGACCGGATCGATCCCAAGAGTTTTTGCATGGTTTGTTGGAGGCAATGGCGAAAATTGAAGCGAAAGGTTATGGATTATTGCAACAGTTTGGGGCAAGTTCTTTAACCCAGGTTTATACTGCTGGAGGTGGGGCAAAAAATCCGGTTTGGACAAAGATTCGCCAGCGTTATTTGCAAGTTCCAGTGATGATTTCCCCACACACTGAGGCGGCTTATGGGAGTGCCATGTTAGCTAAGTCAGATTCTCCCAATTTTTGAAGCAATGTTTACAGTAATTTTCTGTTAAGAAAACCACAAATTTTTGTAGGGGCGAAGCCTTCCGTAGGGGCGATTCGCGAATCGCCCGTACAAGGGCGAATGGCCATTCGCCCCTACGGAATGCGCGGGCCAGATCGTGGTTTAGTAATCTGAAAAACGCTGTAGGACAATGCCAAATCCATGAGATAATCAAAAAAGAAGTGATTTGCATCAACAACCATGTCCCAACAACCGCCAGAAATCGCCGCAATTCTCGGTCATATTGCAACAGGTTGAACAACAACAAGTCCTGCTAAAAAAATATGTCGCAGGGCTGAAACGGCAGATAGACAGTTTGACGGAACGCGGGCAAAATCTGCCAGAAACACAAAATCTCGATCGCTTGCCAAAAAATATTCAGCAAGAACAAAATTTGCCGGTGCGATCGCATGAAACCAATCCTTCACCAAAATCAGATAGTCCGAGTAATTACATACTGTTAATCAAAGAAACAGCGGAAACAACCCAAGAAACTTCGCCAGTTCAACCGAATCATCTCGGATTAAATCTCGGATTAACTGATGAAGAGTTTAAAGTTGAAAGAATGATGCTGCTACTGGATAAAATCTATGAGGCAGAAGCAGCAGAAGATGCAGAGGCGATCGGTGCAGAGGAATTTTTACAACGATATCAAGCAGGAGAACGAGATTTTATTGGCATTAACCTGAGCGGAGTTGACCTCAGTGGTAAAAATTTAGAGAAGATAAATTTAACTCAAGCCAACCTGAGTCGAGCAAATCTGACTAATACTTCTTTGAAGTATGCTAATCTGAGTGAGGCAAATCTGACTAAAGCTAATTTAAGTCAGAGTCGGTTGAATTATGCTAATCTGAGTCACGCAAATTTTAGTGGAGCGAATCTCAGTCAGACTTCTTTGGACTCTGCCAACTTAAGTCAGGCAAATCTGAGTGGCGCTAATCTCTGTAAATCTAGGTTAAGTAGCGCTATTTTAAGAAGTGTTAATTTTAGGGAAGCGAACCTCTCGGAGTCAAGCTTGTACCAAACAAACTTGATTGACGTTAACTTACAAAAAGCAGACCTGACTCAGATAAATTTGGCGGATGGTAAGCTAGAAAACGTAAATCTAAATAATGCCAACCTCCATCAAGCGAAATTTGATCGTGTAAATCTGACCAATGGCACAATGATTAAAGCTAATCTAAGTCAAATTAATTGGCCAAATGGTAATCTCACTGAGGCCAATTTGACTGAAGCAAATTTAAGCGGCGCTAACCTAAGAAAAGTAAAATTAGCTAAGGTTAATTTAAGTCAGGCAAATCTGGTTCAGGCAAATCTTTTAGAGGCAGACATTTCCCAAGCTAACCTAGAAGGGGCTAATTTACAACAGGCAATTTACCACGAAAAAACCTTGTTTCCGCCTGGGTTTGATGCAGCGAAAACCGGGGCATATAACCTTGAACCAGGTGCTTCTCTAGCCGGATATAATCTGTCAGGTTTTGATTTGAGTGGGCTAACCTTAAATGGCGCTAACCTAGAAGGAGCTAATCTAAAATCAGCAAATCTCAGTCAAGCCTGCTTAATTGAAGTTAACTTAAGTCGAGCGAATCTCACCAATGCAGAGTTGAACAGCACAAATCTTATACAAGCTAATCTCTCCCACGCAAATTTGAGCAAAGCTTCTCTATCTCTTGCTAATTTAAATCAGGCAGATTTGACCAAAACAAATTTGCTTGAAACAAATTTAAATGATGCTAACCTAATGGGTGCAAATCTTAGCGAAGCTAAAATCATTCAAGTTAATCTACAGAGTGCTAATCTGATTGAAACGAATTTAACGGGCGTCAGTTTAATTGGATTTAATTTATGTTCGACTAAACTGAGTGGTCAAAACTTTACGGGAAGAAATCTTTGTGGAGTTAATCTATCCTACGCCAACTTGAGTGGAGCTAATTTGAATTCAGCCAATTTGAGCGGGGCAAATTTACAATATTCTGATTTAGAAGGAGCAAACCTGAAAGAAGCTAAATTAGGGGGAACTAATTTATATAATGCCAAATTTAAAGGTGCCATTATGCCCGATGGAAGCATCCATGAATAAGTGACAGGAATTGTCTGTTTGGTGGCTAAGGTTTAAACACCATAAGTTTTTTTGCTGAACCAGGACTTACGCATAAACGCTATCCGTAGGGTGTGTTAGCGAAGCGTAACGCACCAATACGCTATATATAGATTACTTGCGTAAGTCCAATGAACCACAAACATTACCATAAATTTTTGTAGGGGCGAAGCATGACCGCAGATATTTTTGGTTTAAAGCCGAGATTTTTTACGGTCATGCTTGGCCCTCGCCCCTACAAACATGACCATAAACATTAGTAAGGGCGAAGCATTCCGGTAGATATTTTCCCGTTAAAGCCGAGATTTTTCGCCGGAATGCTTCGCCCCTACAGGGCATTACGATAAACATGGGTAAGGGCGAAGCATTCCGGCAGATATTGTCTGGTTAAAGCCGAGATTTTTCGCCGGAATGCTTCGCCCCTACAGGGAATTATTTTATCGACAATTAATGTCTACGGGGATTTTAATTTGCTAGTCGCCAAATTTTAATTACATTGTCGTTGCCACCACTGGCTAGAAATTGCCCATTGGGACTAATCGCGATCGCGAATACTGATTTCTCGTGTCCCGTCAGGGTTTGCAATTCTCTGCCTGTATCAATATCCCACAGTTTCACCGTCCGGTCATCGCTACCACTGGCCACCGTTTTGCCATCAGGAGTAATGGCAATATCGTAAACTGGGAAAGCATGACCACTGAGAGTCCGCACCAGTTCTCCGGTTTGGGCGTTCCAGACTTTCACCGTTTTGTCAAAGCTGCCGGTGACTAAAAATTCCCCATTGGGGGTAAATTTCAGCGAACTCACCCAATCACTGTGCGCTGGTATCGTTGCCACGACTTGACCTGTAGACACATTCCATAATTTCACCACCCCCTTAAGATCCCCACTGGCGACAATATTGCCATTGGGACTAAATGCCACCGCATGAACTCCATCTTCATGCCCCGTGAGAGTCGCTTTCGGCGTGCCATCTCCGGCATTCCACAGTCGCACCGTCTTATCCCAACTGCCACTGGCGACGATTTTGCCATCAGGACTCATGGCTACTGACTTCACTTTGTCCGTATGACCATGAAGGGTATAAAGCAATACCCCCGTGTTGATGTTCCACAAGTTGACCGTCTGATCGTCGCTGCCACTAGCAAAAATGCCGGTGCTATTGTTAACAGCTATAGATGTTACGTCCGCTAAATGTACCGACAAAGTATAGGTTAAGTCGCCGGTGTTGATACCCCAATATTTCACCGTGTCCTCAATGCTGCCACTGAGTACCCGTTGGCTACCTGGGTCGAATTCTAGGTCAAAAATGGCAAATCTTTGATCGCCAATGGTTCGCAGCAGTTCAGCAGGCGCTCTTCTTTGGGCAAGGGTGGCGGGTGCAGTGGTAAATAAGTGTAAATTTACGGCGGAAACAGTGGCGATCGCCCCCAAGAGAAGCGTGGCGGCGAATTTCCCAGAATATCTAGAATACAACTTCCCAGAAAATAATTTTAAGTTCATCTGTGTCAGGTTAGAAATAATCGATCAACTCTGCATCTCTAGTTATAGCGCTTGAGGGGGGGCGATCGGCTGAAGCTTCTCCAGCAATGGTCCAAGCTAGAAACCGAGAAACCGGGTTTCTTCTAAGAAATTCCAGAAACCCGGTTTCTTCTACGAGATTCCAGAAACCCGGTTTCTTCAAGAAACCGGGTTTCTGTGAACCCATAAATCATGCAAAACTTTGGCCCATTTAGCCGCTAGAGAAAAGTCGGTAAAAGGCACTTTTTGAGTTGCCCCAGTTGATAATTCAAATTCTAGGAAAATCTGACCTTTTGGAGTGGTTGCCGTTTCCGGTTCGGCGGGAATTTCTACCGGCTGATGATTAACTAATAACCGAATGGATTTTACTTGGTTGAAAAAGAAACTTTCCAAGTCCACTGGCCCTTTACGAGTGGGTTTGCCCCAAGTGATGCGATCCCCTTTTTGTCCTAATACCGCATAAACATCATATTTGGCGCGATCGAACTGTTCCGCCCAAGCTTGATAAGCTTGGACTTTTTGGGACTCATTCCACCCAGCCCAAGCCAGCCAAATAAATAGTCCTAATAATGGCAGCCACAATAATCCTCTTTCCATAATTTTTGTTGTTTGTTGTTGGTTGTTGGTTGGTTGGGGTGTAATTGATAATTATCAATTATCAATTATCAATTACAATTTCTGAATTGGTGCGGTTTTGGGATCGACTATTTTTTGGCCACCGCGAGCGAATTTAATGGCTAAAAATATCTTGTCTTTGGAACCAGAAACTAGGGCAATTTCCCCTAAGCCAAAATCATTATGCAAGATGCGATCGCCTACTTTCCAATCTTTGACTGTAGCACTGGCACCTTTAGAAATAGTCCGGGTAGAAGTGCGGCCTTTTTTCACCCGTTTAGCCACTCCATTGCCTTCAATATAATCAGCAGGTAATTCCCCTAAAAATCTCGAAGGTCGAGTATGTTCATAAGACCCCCACAAATTCCGGGCAGAGGCATAAGTTAAAAATAACTGTTCTTCGGCGCGGGTAATGCCCACATAACAGAGACGGCGTTCTTCCTCCAAGGCTTTGGCATCATTTAAACTGCGAAAATGGGGAAACATTCCTTCTTCCATGCCCACCATAAACACCACCGGAAATTCTAATCCTTTGGCGGAATGTAAGGTCATTAAAGAAACTGCTGATTCCCCTTCTCCTAAGTTATCTAAATCAGAGGATAAAGAGGCATTGGCCAAAAATCCGATTAAGGATCGATCCTCATTTTCATCGCCATATTGAAATACGGCGTTAAACAGTTCATTGATATTTTCTAAGCGATTATCTGCTTCTTCGGTTCCTTCCATTTTCAAGGCGTCAACGTACCCAGAATCTTTCATAATTCCTTGGACAATTTCTAACCCTGGTAAGGTTTCAATTTCCTGCTGCCATTTCTGGATAGTCGCCACAAATTCTAAAATAGGTTTGGCGGTTCTTCCCCCCACGGTTTTGACGGAGGTTTCATCTTTGATAATTTCCCAAAGCGGCACACCTAGTTGTTGGGCAAAATCTTCTAGCCGTTGTAAGGTAGTTTGACCAATTCCCCGTCTGGGGGTGTTAATAATCCGCCGTAAACTAATGGTATCCGCTGGATTTACTAGCAGCCGCAAATAGGCGATCGCATCTTTAATTTCTTTGCGATCGTAGAATCTTAATCCCCCCACAATGCGATAGGGCACATTGTTTCTGACTAGGACTTCTTCAAAAGGTCGAGACTGGGCATTCGTGCGATAAAGAATGGCCATATCACCCCAGGATAATTCTGGGTTAATTGACTCTAAGTTGCGAATTTTATCTACTACAAATGCTGCCTCATCCCGGTCATCATTAGCCTGGTGACAATAGATAGGATCTCCTTGACCGCGAGTAGGACGTAATACTTTATCAATGCGTTCGGTGTTCTTACTAATTAGCTGGTTAGCAACTTCCAGAATATTTTCCCGCGATCGATAGTTTTCTTCCAATTTGATCATGGTGTGACTTTCCTCATCGTCCAAGCCATCCCCAAAATCTTCTTGAAATTCTAATAAGATGGTAAAATCTGCCATGCGGAAACTGTAAATAGAGTTATGGGTAAGCAAGCCATTGGTAAAATATAACTCATGTTTTTCCACATCTAGGCTATAGACAGGCCCATGATATGTTTCGGTTTGGGTGCGAAAATTTTCCCAAGAAACTGACTGACCGTTTTGATAAACTCCGACGTTCATTAGGTTGGGCATTAAATTAGCGGCTGCTACTTCTGTCATGCCTAGTTTGCCTTGGAGTTTATAGGCAATTTTTCGATTATAAATCGGATCTTCCCAGGAACGGCCAAAGTCATTGAGGCATTTTTCTACCTTTTGAGGCAAATTCTTTTGCTGACTAAAAAACTGTTCTATTTCTGCGGCTGTGCGACTTTTTGGGTCATCGCTGGGTTCAAACTTTAAGGTGGGAATGCCATATTGTTTGGCCAGGAAATAGACTTTTTCGGCGGCTTCGGTGCGATCGCCGGTTGCCAGTAAAATCCATGCTTCTGTAGCTTTTTGTCGTTGGGCTTGTTCCGTTAGATTAAATTCTAAATTCTCATCAAATAACTTGCCCCCAGCGATGCGATACCAATCTTTGCGCCGCATAATATAGACTACATAAGCGTCTTCTTTGGCGAAGGGAGTCCAGCGAATTGGCCATAAATGATTGGGGGTACTTTTGGCCATTTTGCCCCCAGCTTCGACTTGAATTAATTGGCCATGATATTCTCGGCTGGCTTTATCAAAAGCATAACCTTCGGGGCGAGTAGCAATGGAGAAAATATGCCGGTCATAGCTGACGAGGCGATCGCGTTCTGGGTCTAAGTTCTCGATAGGAACATAACCATTAGTAGTTAAAACCAAACTTCCTGGGGGCTGGCATTGATCCACGTCTCCCACCACAAAAATGGAGCGATTTTCCCAATTATTAAAAGACCTGGCACTAGCGCCGTTGGTGACTAAGAGGCGAATCAATTCATATTGCGTACGGTTAGTATCTTGGTATTCGTCTACTAAAATATGATGAAATTGCCGATGCCAATAGTCTAAAACTTGCTCATTTTGCCGAAACAATTCTACTGGAATCCGAATTAAATCATCAAAATCTAAGGCGTTATTGGCAGCCAAAGCATTTTGGTAATGGCGATAAACATCGGCGATCGTCCGATTATAATAATTAGTCGGGTCGTCCATTTCTAAAGCGCGAGGCGACCAGCCTTTATTTTTGGCATTGCTGATAGCGTAGCGGACTTTGCGCGGTTCAAATTTCTTGTTATCCAAATTTAACTGTTTGGTGACAATTTCTTTGACCAGACTTTGGGTGTCCGACTCGTCACAAATGGAAAACTTACGGTCCCACTGGCGACCACTTTCGTCTTGATATTTGTCGATATCAAAGCGCAAAATTCGGGCGCAAAGGCTATGAAAAGTGCCAATCCATAAGGGTTTAATGTAGCGTTTCCACACCCGCGATCGCACTTGGGTTTGTAACGGGGGTTCTAGGACACTGTAGGGCTTGCCATATTTTTCCATTGAGGTAGCGTCCCCAAAGAGGCGATCGAGACGTTCTTTCATCTCTTTTGCGGCTTTATTGGTAAATGTCACTGCCAGAATATTTTCCGGGTTCACTCCCTCATTCTGAATCAAATTAGCAATGCGATAAGTCAAAGCCCGAGTTTTGCCGGAACCCGCCCCGGCCACCACTAAAAGGGGGCCGCAGAAATGTTCTGCCGCCTTACGTTGACTAGGGTTGAGTTGGCTGAGAAAATCAGTAGTCTGGTTGGTCATAAGTGGAAATACAGAAGCTATTTATAGAGCATAGATATGATTTTAA